>JBJELL010000069.1:0-2413 GCA_051879115.1 Lachnospiraceae bacterium | reverse complement strand
CTTTTGGGCGGGATGGTGATTGGGATGTTTTGTTCTCCGAGGAAGTATACGAAGATTGGCTGTGAGAATGGAAGCAACAACAGGAACAATAAGGTCAGCAATGACCCAAAAGAGGCGAAAAATGCCTGTGTAAAGAAAAAAGAGAGCAAGTGTAAAAAAGAGAATAAAAAGTAATTTTTAAGATAGAATAGGAGATAGAAAAATGAAGATTACGTTGAAAGATGGAAGTGTGAAAGAGTACAGTGAGGCGATGAGTGCTTTTGATATTACAAAGGATATCAGTGAGGGACTTGCGAGAGCTGCCTGTGCGGTAGAGATTGATGGAAAAGTTATGGATTTAAGAACGGTGGTGGATACAGACTGTGAGTTCAATGTGTTGACAGCGAAGGACGAAGATGGTATCCGTACAGTACGCCATACGGCTTCTCATGTGTTAGCCGAGGCGGTAAAGAGATTATATCCGAATGCAAAACTTGCTATTGGACCTTCTATTGATGAGGGATTTTATTATGATTTTGAAGCTGAGCCATTTTCAAGAGAGGATTTGGATAAGCTAGAAAAAGAGATGAAAAAGATTATCAAAGAAGGAAATCGTTTAGAGAAGTATACACTTCCAAGAGAAGAAGCGATTGCTTTTATGAAGGAAAAAGAGGAACCTTATAAGGTGGAACTGATTGAGGATTTACCGGAGGGTGCAGAGATTTCTTTCTATAAACAGGGCGAAGGATTTACAGACCTGTGTGCCGGCCCTCATCTTATGAATACGAAAGGAATTAAGGCGTTTAAGCTGATTTCTTCTTCTATGGCATACTGGAGAGGGGATTCTAATAAAGCCCAGCTTCAGCGTATCTATGGAACTGCCTTTGCGACGAAGGATGAACTGAATGCCTATTTAGAGCATTTAGAGGACATCAAAAAACGTGACCATAATAAATTAGGTCGTGAAATGGAATTATTTACCACAGTCGATGTCATCGGTCAGGGTCTTCCTCTTTTGATGCCAAAGGGTGCAAAGATTATTCAGACCTTACAGCGCTGGATTGAGGACTTAGAGGACAACGAGTGGGGTTATATCCGTACGAAGACTCCTTTGATGGCAAAATCTGATTTGTATAAAATTTCAGGACATTGGGATCACTATACCGATGGAATGTTTGTCTTAGGTGATGAGGAAGTGGACAAAGAGGTGTTTGCACTCCGTCCGATGACCTGCCCATTCCAGTATTATGTATACAAAAATTCACAACATTCTTACCGCGAACTGCCGCTTCGTTACGGTGAGACATCTACCCTGTTTCGTAATGAGGATTCGGGAGAGATGCATGGACTGACCAGAGTTCGTCAGTTTACAATTTCCGAAGGACATCTAATTGTAAGACCGGATCAGATGGTAGAAGAGTTCAAAGGGTGTCTGGCACTGGCAAAATACTGTCTTGAGACACTTGGAGTAGAAGAAGATGTAACCTACCATCTTTCTAAATGGGATCCAAATAACCGTGAAAAATATATTGGAGAGCCGGAAGTATGGGAAGAGACAGAGCAGCATATGCGCGAGATTATGCAGGAACTTGAGATTCCATTCGTAGAGGATGTAGGAGAGGCTGCATTCTACGGACCGAAGATTGATATCAATGCAAAAAATGTTTACGGCAAAGAGGACACCATGATTACGATTCAGTGGGATGCACTCTTAGCAGAGCAGTTTGATATGTATTATATTGACCAGAATGGCGATAAGGTACGTCCGTATATTATTCACCGTACATCCTTAGGCTGCTATGAGAGAACCCTTGCATGGCTGATTGAAAAATATGCAGGAAAATTCCCGACCTGGCTGTGTCCGGAGCAGGTACGTGTACTGCCAATTTCTGACAAATACGAAGAATATGCGAAAAAAGTCGAGGCAGAGCTTAAGAAAAACGGTGTGCTTGCAACAGTAGACACACGTTCTGAGAAGATTGGCTATAAGATTCGTGAAAGCCGTCTTGCAAAACTGCCATATATGCTGGTAGTAGGAGAGAAGGAAGAAGCAGATGGAACCGTATCTGTCAGAAGCCGTTTTGCCGGAGATGAAGGTGTGAAACCGTTAGCTGACTTTATCAATCAGATTTGTACGGAGATTCGCACGAAGGAAATCCGCAAGGAAGAAAATGTAGAAGAAGGAAAATAATAAGATGAATAAATCTCCGCTTCTTTACACAACCTAAGGGGGTATAAAGAAGAAAGGAGATTTATTTTTATGACAAAATTAGAATGTTCCGTCAATAACTGCATCTACAATGAAGAACCTTACTGCTGTAAAGGAGATATCATGGTAGGTGGAAAAGAAGCAAAAAACACAAGTGAGACAAGATGTGAGAGCTTCAAAGAAAGAACAAGAGACTGTGGCTGCAATTCTGTAGGACATAAGAGC
>JBJELL010000068.1:0-4002 GCA_051879115.1 Lachnospiraceae bacterium | reverse complement strand
TATTCCAAAGAATCTCTATATTATCCGTTTCTTTTACCCTCTCCTGCAAAACCTTTGCTCCACGAAACTCATCTCTTCTGTGAATCAGATAGACTTTTTTGCAGGTTCTCGCCAAGAACAGTGCATCCTCTAATGCCACATCACCGCCTCCGACTACAGCAGTTGTTCTGTCCCTAAAAAAGGCTCCGTCACAGGTGGCGCAGTAGGATACCCCCATTCCCATTAATTCTTCTTCTCCCGGCACACCCAGTTTTCTATGAGAGGCACCACTTGCTAAAATAACGGTTTTTGTCTCGTAATTTTCTTTGTCCGTCACTACAATTTTATTCTTACCCGAAGTCTGAATCTCCTTTACCTCGGCTGTCACAAAGGTGGTTCCCATCGCATCTGCATGAGAGCGGAACTTCGTACCCAAATCAAAGCCCCCCACCCCCGGTATACCGGGATAGTTATCCACTTCATAAGTATTGATTATCTGTCCACCGCTCATCGGTGCCTTTTCTATTACCAATGTCTCCAGTTTTGCTCTCTGTGCATAGATTGCTGCACTCAGTCCCGCCGGACCGCTTCCTATTATAATAACATCATAGATCATTCTCCTGTTTCTCCTTCCATGTTCTCCATTGTATCATCTTTCCCTAAAAACCTCCATCCTATTTCCGAAAATCTATTGCACTTTTTCTTCACAGGATTTACAATAAAATTGTAAAAGAAAGGTGGTGCCGATATGGATATAGGAGCTCTTAGTACCATCGCATTAAACCAGCTCCCTAGCACAGAACAACCGTCTGACATTGGACTTGCTGTCCTTGGAAAACAGTTGGATATCAGCCAGGAGCTTGGAAGCGAAATGGTAAAGTCAATGGAACGTTCAGTGACCCCTTATTTAGGCGGCAACATTGATGTTTCTGTCTAAGACAAAACAAGAGGGATGTCTTTTTAGGACATCCCTCTTTGTATATCTGTCATCACAACACTTCCATAAGAATCATAAGTACCACAGATAAAATCACTCCCAACACAAGAGACGTTGAAAAACATTTCCCCCTTGCCGATGTTTCCCAATCGGTACGAATTTTTTCCAGTCTTCCGTTCTTCCTTGCCAGATGCACCCAGATTCCCATAGCACCTGCTGTTGTGATCACTGCAATCACCGCCCAGCTTATGGTTCCTGCAATCAGCATCTTCGGGTCTTCTAACAATGAACTGCTCTGTTCTACCGTATTTTCTCCTATAAGTTCTAACACCTTTATCATAATAACCGAGTTCATATTCAGGGTAAAATGACAAATCATAGAAATCAGAATGCTTCCCGTTGCCTCTACGGTCAATGCCAGAATCACTCCAAATACAAAGGTATATAAGAACTGATTGAAATTCATATGCATACATCCAAATAAAAATGCACTTAGAAGAATTCCTTTTACCATACTGTACTGCCTATATGTATGATAGAGCATCCCACGGAAAACAAATTCCTCCACGCATGCCGGAAGTATTGCTACAAAAAGCATATTTAAAAGAAAACTCTGCTCCTGCATCATCCCCGTCATTTCTGCCGTCGTATTATCTACAAAAAACATGGTAATTAAATTTACCACTACCAAAGCCGGATAAAACAGATAGGTCATAACAATCGCAAGCAGTCCATCCGTTATCCTTATTTTCCGGTAGGGAATCAGTTCTCCTACTTTCATCCCCGCAATCTTAATATAGAAAAAAGAGGGTAAACACACCACAAATTGTGACAATGCAATATTCACATAAAATGAAGAGCCGATGCGTTCTCCAAGGAAGCCCCAAAGGAAACTAAACAGCACATATACTATAATTGTAATTAAAAATGTACGATTCGCACCCTTACTTGTCGTCATAGTCTCTCCTACTAACGGATTGCCACTGCCTCTACTTCTAACAACACATCTTTTGGAAGACGTGCTACCTCTACACAGCTTCTTGCCGGATAATCGGAAGTAAAGAAATCTTTATACACGTCATTGATGGTTCCAAAATCATCCATTTCCTTAATAAATACGGTTGTCTTTACAACATTATCCATGGAAGTTCCCGCTGCTTCTAAAAGATTTGACAGATTCGTCATTGCCTGCTTCGCCTGCTCTGCCGCGCCTTTTGGAATTTCACCAGTCTGTGGATTTACCGGAATCACACCGGAAGTATATACCATTCCATTTACCTCAATCGCCTGTGAATATGGTCCGATAGCTGCCGGAGCATTTTGTGTACTGATTACTTTTTTCATAGTTATTCCTTCTTTCTTATTATATATTATATTTTACGGATTCCCTTTTCGGTAATCTGTATCTTGCGTTCCTTATAAAGATGACCTACCGCACGCTTGAATGCATTCTTGCTCAGTCCTGTCTCTCTTTTGATAATCTCCGGAGATGCCTTGTCGTTAAAAGGCAGTACACCTGCATACTCTTCTATGACAGACATTACCTTCTCTGCATCCGGGTTAATCTGAAGATATGCTTTTTCTCTCATGGTTAAATCCAGCTTTCCATCCGGTTTCACCTTGGTAACACGGGCACTAATGACATCCCCGATTCGTAAAAAGCTGCAATCCTCATGCTTTGGTATCATAGCAGAATATTTATCATCTACTGCCACAAAGGTTCCAAAATTCTCACTGAACTCATAGACCCTTCCCTCTACCATATCCCCAATCTTATATGGAGACTCCATAGAGAGCAAATCGTAGATTCCTTTCATTGTGGCACACAGTCTCCGGCTTTTGTCGATATAGAGCGTCACAAGAATCTCATCCTGCTCTTTCACCTTCCTTGTCATCTCTTTAAATGGAAGGAAGAGGTCTTTTTCCAGTCCCCAATCCAAAAAAGCTCCAATCTTTCCAATCTCTACAACTTCTAATACTGCTAACTTTCCCAGTTCTAACTTCGGTGTATTTGTCGTCGCAATCATCCGATCTTTGGAATCTTTATATAGGAAGACTTTCATCTTATCTCCCACCTTTGTTCCCTCCGGCACCTGTTTTGCCGGAAGCAGAACTCTGGTCTCATCCTCTTCTTTATCCGCTAAGTATACACCAAATTCTACTTTTTTTACTACAATAAGTTCCTGATATTCTCCTAATTTAATCATTTTTTCCTCCGAAAAATTCTACTATCGCATAGGGATTCTTCTGTTCATCTGCCAATGCTACGGTAATCTTTTCTTCCTCCTCACTTACCAGAGGATGTAACACATCGCCTAACATCGCTGCCTTTCTATAATCTACCCGCAGTTCCCTTACTCTATAATCCTTTGGCAGGTATTCTTCTGCTAACAGTACGTATTTGCCATTGTTCACATGGTGGTTTGTATCAATACAGAATTGGTGCACCACAATTTCTTCTTTTTCTTCCAGTTCTTCCGGTAACTTTATCTTTCGCGGTGCATATTCCATCGGATAGGCTTCGTATAATTCATAGGCCTTGGCTATTTCCTCTGGAATCCGTACCGGTTTTCCGGTCTGTGTATCTACAAAAATCCAGTTTGAATTTGCGTAGGCAATAATCTCGCCCTGCTCATTTTCCAATAAAAGATTTCTATATCCAAAAAAACTTTTAAATTCATAAGGTACGGTATAGACCTTCAGCTTATCTCCCAATTTAGGATATTCCTCTATCACAACCTGCCAGGAAGCCAGCATCCATGCCCTTTGACGTTCCTTTAGGTATTCAATTCCTCCTCCCACATCTTCAGACTGAAAGGTACAGCAGTCCTGAAAATAGTCCAATATGGAAATCAGTTTTATCCTTCGATTCTCGTCTACCTCACTAAAGCGCACCCGCGCATCCATCTGATACATATCTCCCTGTCCTTTCTATAACAAAGTGGGCAAGCCCACATCTTCGCAGAGCGTTTTTATTTAATAGGAAATCCAAAGGAATTTCCCGTTAAACAAGAAAAAAAGCACCATTACTATGGTGCTTTTCCAAAACTGGCCCACAAGGATTCGAACCTTGAAATGACGGAGTC
>JBJELL010000067.1:0-4020 GCA_051879115.1 Lachnospiraceae bacterium | reverse complement strand
CAGACTGGCTAAGGGTATAATACCGATATCCATTTTCCCTATCTACATAAGCAGGAGAAAGTAAACCCTGTTCATCGTAATAACGTAATGCTTTGATGGTAACATGATTCATCGCTGCAAACATCCCGATTTTATACAGTTTACTCTGCTCCTTTTCTTCACATCCTACATGACTATCATTCATTCTCATGATTCTGCCTCCGTTTCTTTTCTATTTTGTTTACGGATACATTCTACAGCCTCCCCTTTAAGGGAGAGTCAAGCATAATTTTTATTTATTTTCTCAAAAAACAAGACAGAGCAGATACTTTTTTCTTTATCTACTCTGTCTTCACTTTTCGTTTCTTTCATTTACAACAGAAATTCCGTCAACAGCTTATTGCTCACATCAATTCCCGCCTCTGTAAAGAAGATTCTTCCCTCTTTCTTTGCCAGATATCCGCCTGCGGTAAGTTTTTCTAATGCCTGACCATAGGCTCCTTCTATCTCCATTCCAAAAGCTTCCTTAAAATCAGCTCTTGAAATTCCATTGGTCATGCGAAGACCTAAGAACATGAATTCTTCCATCTGTGCTTTTTTGCTTAAGACCTCTTCATCTTCCCTCTCAAAATTACCCTTGCGGTATTCAAACATGATGTCCGTATTATGAAATCTGGTATTCTCAAACAGAGAACTTGCTCCGATTCCAAGACCGATATAGTTCTCTCTTCTCCAATAACCAATGTTGTGTTTACATTCATAACCCGGTTTTGCATAGTTAGATATCTCGTAACGCTGATAACCCTGGTCTGCTAAGAGTTCTTTTGTCAACTTATACATTCTGCGTTCTTCTTCCTCACTCGGAAGGTACTTTGGCTTGCCTCCTGCGGAGCGGATATAGTCTTCCTCAGAATAGCGGTCATAAAACGGGGTATCCGGTTCTATCATCAGACTGTATGCCGAGATATGTTCCGGTTTTAAACGCAGGACATTTTTCAGAGTCATCTCATAGGAGATAACGGTCTGTGCCGGGAGTGCCGACATCACATCTACATTGATATTCTCAAAGCCCGCCTTTCTTGCAGCATCATAGCTTTCTAAGAAATCCTCAAAGGTATGAATACGTCCAAGCATTTTTAATTCCTGATTATTGGCGGTCTGTAGTCCAAGACTGATTCGGTTGATTCCACTGATTTTATAGAGTGCAAATTTTTCCCGCTCTACGGTTCCCGGATTACACTCTATCGTTATCTCCGCATCTGATTTGACATGGAAATGCTTGTATACCTCCTGTAAGATGGAATCAATGACCTGTGCCTTTAGAATGGATGGTGTTCCTCCTCCGAAATAAATCGTTGACACTTCATAGTCCTGACAGTCATATGCCTGATATTTAATTTCATTTAACAGTGTTCTGATATATTCCTTTTTTTCAAACTCACTTGCCTCTCCTGATAAGAAGTCACAATAGTCGCATTTTTTCAGACAAAAAGGAATATGTATATATAATTCTAAATTCTTCATGTTCTTATTATAACGCTAAATCCACATGCTGTACAGTTCCAACTTCACCTGTTTCTTTCAAATAGACACCTGTTTTTTGGATGACTGCCTGAGTATTATTTGCCTCATCCTTTAGGCTGAACTGGGTATTAGCACTGCCAAGATAGATTGCTCCCACGTTGGCATCTTTTAAAGAAATCAGCTCATCATTCCCCTTGGCATCCTTTGTCCAGACCTTTAAATCTGCAAAGATATCATCTGCTTCATCTATCCAGCCGTTTCCGTCTTTATCGTAGGCTGCAAGGTCTTTGAATCCGTCTCCTGATTTCGTACCAAAGAGCTCACTGCCATCATTTATTTTCCCGTCTCCATTTTTATCTAAGGCAAGGAATCCACTTCCTTCGCCCACAAAGGATATCTCTTCTTCCTTTCCATCGGAATCTAAATCAAAATAGAATTTCTGGTCTCTGACAGAGGTAACTCCGGCATCCATATTGATGACAAGGGGATCTGTTAAAATATAGTCCTCTTCCTGCAAAAATTCATATTTTGCAGCAAAGGCATGACTCATCTCAAAGGAAACCCCAAAGCTGATATCCCGTCCATCTGCGGTATGCACCATGCCCTGTGCCGAATAGGCGGTGGTCTCAAGTTCCGAGAAAAATCCCGATACCACGGTCTGCTTTGTCATTAAGGTTCCGCTTCCTATCCTTGCCTGTAACGGTGTCTGAACGGTTACTGTCTGATTTTTTGTCATTCCAATAGAAGTACTCCGGTTGTATTGCAATTCTTTTTTCAGCTCCCTTATCTGATTATGAAGCTGATTTTTGTTTCCATGCCGCATATTCTGAAGTGCTTCTAAAATTTTCTTCAGCACCTCAAGCTGCATTTCTTTTTCACTCTTTGCCTCTGGAACGTCAATCTCTTTTGCCTTATTTGTCTGTTCACTTTGAAGCTGTTTGAAGCTGTTTTTTAAGTTTTCTGCCTGCTGTTTTTCTCTTTGACTCTTCTCTTCTTCCTTTATCTCATTCATCTGCTCCACAAGGCTCTTTCCCTCTTCGGATAAGTCAAAGGTCGCCGCCATATCTGCTCTGCGGGTCAGTGTCTCGGACTGCTTCATATTTACGGAAGAATAGTTTCTAGAACTGCTCATTCTAACTTTACTGCTGTCGATAATCATGGTACTCACATCCTTTCTTTTCCATGACATACAAAAACCTCTGCCCTCCGTGGCAAAGTTATATTAGAATTGTTTTCTGTGTTATACATATCGGCAGTTTTCTGCTTTTTCTGAATCCTTATTTACAGTTTTCCTGCTTCTATGCTATGATGATGAAATGAATTGTCCTGTCAGCTAGTGGACAGAATAACAAAATACACAGTTAGGAGTTTTTATTATGAAAAAAGAATCCGGTTCTTTTAAAGAATTTTTAAAACGGAAAAACATCGTTTTTTCCGCAAAACGATATGGCATCGATGCACTTGGTGCTATGGCACAGGGACTTTTTGCTTCTCTTTTAATCGGCACGATTCTTGCAACACTCGGTGAACAGCTTGGTATAGAATTACTTGTAACCATCGGCGGCTATGCAAAATCCATTTCCGGTCCCGCAATGGCAGTCTCCATCGGCTATGCTTTACAGGCTCCGCCTCTTGTACTGTTCTCTCTTTTAGCAGTAGGAAATGCTGCGAATACTTTAGGCGGTGCAGGCGGTCCCCTTGCGGTTCTCATTGTTACTATCTTTGCCGCAGAATTCGGAAAGCTGGTCTCTAAGGAGACAAAGGTAGATATTCTCGTCACGCCTTTGGTTACGATTCTGGTAGGTTCTCTGCTTTCAACCTGGTGGGCACCGGCCATCGGCGCTGCCGCAAGTTCTGTTGGAAATCTGATTATGTGGGCTACCGAGTTACAACCGTTTTTCATGGGAATTCTGGTATCCGTTATCGTAGGTATTGCTTTAACGCTTCCTATCAGCAGTGCTGCTATCTGTGCTGCACTCAGTCTTACGGGACTTGCAGGCGGTGCCGCTGTTGCAGGCTGCTGTGCTCAGATGGTGGGATTTGCCGTTATGAGTTTTAAGGAAAATAAATGGGGCGGTCTTATCGCCCAGGGAATTGGAACAAGTATGCTTCAGATGGGTAACATTGTGAAAAATCCGCGTATCTGGATTCCGCCTACACTTGCTTCTGCTATTACGGGTCCAATCGCCACCTGCATTTTTAAAATGGAGATGAATGGTACTCCGGTTTCTTCGGGTATGGGAACCTGCGGATTTGTAGGACAGATTGGAGTCTACACCGGATGGGTTCAGGATATTGCTGCCGGAACGAAGACTGCAATTACCGGTTTTGACTGGCTTGGAATGGTTCTTATCTGCTTTATATTACCGGCTGTTCTAAGTGTGATTTTCTGTGAAATTTTACGGAAAATCGGATGGATTAAAGAGGATGATTTAAAGTTGGAGGATTAAATTATAGGTGCGTTCAACATTCAACAGATTTTCTAAGAAGTCCGTCTAAATGAAAGACAGCTTGTAA
>JBJELL010000066.1:0-4027 GCA_051879115.1 Lachnospiraceae bacterium | reverse complement strand
CAGTAATCTTCTATGTTTATGCTGCCGCTTCATATTTTCACCTCTGTTTTAACTGTCCTAGTTATCTTCCAAGAACAGTCTTCATTATCTGCTTACATCTGTAAACTACCGACTTCTTCTTCCTGTATTCTTCCTCTGCCAACTGATTTATAACTTCCTCTATCAGCTCTCCTGTCAGCTCATAAGAATATTTTGCAAAAAATTCCAGTCCTGCAATTTCCTCTATATCACTCAAATCCACATACAACTGAGGATCATCTTCTAAAAACAGATAACGTCCTTTACAACTGTAACCATTGCAGGATTGTACGGTTTTTGTTATCTGTTGTCCATCCTGTGTATGAATTGCGACGTTCACGTTCTCTAGAATGAACATTCCCGCTTCTCCCGGGTCAATTCGAAGAGTTCTCACCTGTTTTGGTATCTCTTTTGTCTTGACCTGATAAATGCCGTTTGCAGTTGATGCCCACACATGTACACTGTCTTTTTCATTATAACCTTTTCCGGTATCAAAAAACAACTGCATCCACAGTTTCTGTCCACTTCCTGCTTCTCTTGCATGCATTGGATTCTGCTCTATATATCCGGCAATCTTTGACGCACTCCCCCTCGGAAGAACCAGTGGCTGTGCATCCAGTTTACCGAGAATTCTTTTCTTATTTTTCTCCCATATCTGCATCTCATTTAAAGTTTTGGAATTCTCATAATTTTCCCAAATACGGTACAGGCTTGTTACCTCTGCCTGATTGGCAACTCCACAGACTAATGCTGCCCTCATCAAAAAATCCCAATCCTCCGTCACCTCAAATGTCTCATCAAAGTGGACTCCCAATTCCTGATAAACTCTTGTTGGAAATGCCAGTGAATGTATCGGACAATAATTCACACAGAGCTGGCGTACAAATTCAAAATCTGTACAGTACTCCTTTTGAAGTTTCCCCCATGCAGTATAACAACTCTCACCATATGGACTCTTATCTCTTACCCATTTCTGCTGAACACAATAGGTATGTAAAATCTTCCCGCCATGTTCTTCTGCCATATGATGAAAAGTCTCCACCCAGTGTTCAAACACTAGGTCATCATCATCAAAAGCCGCCGTATATTCACCTTTTGCCGCCTGAAAACCTTCCGAAAGAGGTGCCGTTCTTCCACCAAAAGTTACCGGAATAATCCGTACTCTCTCCCTTAGTATCTGAGGCATGGAATCTACTGTCTCTGTAATGCGTTCCATATCCTCATCCGATACTTTATGTGCCATCAGGCACACCTCATAGTCCATATCCGTCTGGGCATACAGACAGAGCAATGCCTCCTGTAGCGCCTCGAGACGTTTTCCCTGGGTTCTCATTATGATACTTAGAAATGGTTTTTTGTTTTCCATACTCTCTATTCCTTCAAAGTCAAATTTCATCATATCACATACCGGTGTTTTGAATATCTTCCTTCTTCAAAATATCCAACCTTATGCTCTGTATCTAACTGCACCGGCAGTCTGCCTTCTATCCGTCTTTTCTCAAAATCTGCGGCAATCTCTTCTAAATCTTCTCTGCCGCTGTTTTTATATTCTTCCAGTTTCTGCTCTAGGATATCTTCTCTAGACCATTTATAAGCCATAAATAATGCTGCCTGAGCCGAATAATAGACCTCCGCCGCAGATGGCATCCATTCTCCCTTCTCTGACAATCTCTTGGCATGATATACCATTGCTGCCGGCTGATAGATTAACTTATATCCCTTAAGCCGTATTCTCCACGCAAGATCCACATCGTCGCAATACATAAAAAAGGATTCATAATCATAATATCCAACTTCTTCAAAGACCTCTCTGCGCACCATGGTACAAGCTCCCGTTGTCCATGGCGTCTCAAATGTCTCCCTGTCATATTCTTTGGCATGTTCCATCGGAATCTGTCTTGCTTCTACCATAGCCACCTGCTCATCCTCGAATGGTTTTAAGATATGCTCATAAAAATCCGGTGCCAAAATCACATCGGGATTCATGATAAAAATATATTCGCCATCCGCCTCCTTTGCAAGTTCACTCTGCCCCCTTGCGGAACCGGAATTATATCCAAAGAAACGGTACGAAAACTTAAATTCCTGCCCATACTGCTTTGCAATCTTTGAAACCTCTTCTTTGGTATAAAGAGGCTCTGCGGAAGAATCTCCATATGCCAGGGTTATCTCCACATCACAGCCATGCATCCTTGCTATTCTCACTGCATTTGCAATGGAATCTAAAGTCTTTTGTATTCCGTTTTTATCGTTGTTATATAAAACGGACTGCATCTGTATTACCGCTGTCATTTTTGTTCTCTCCAATTTCTGTATTTCCGATATAATCTCCAGACCTTTGTCTGCTCCATATCGGTTATCTGTTTTCTTAACTGTTCTATCTGTTCATCCTTCTGTTGTAGCAGTTCATCCACCAAAAGGCACGGTTTTCCAAAAGCTAAATACATTTCATCTAACGTATGATAATTCCAACTTACATACTGTTGAAAATGTTCTTCCATTTTTGCGTAGATTCTCTTTTCCTCTTCCTCCATTGGACAGAGTTCATAAGGATTATACTGTATATTTCCACATTCCTGCTCTAAAAATGCTTCAAAGGCCCGGTAAATAACAAAACGGACGGGAATTGGAAAATCAAAAGACCACTCATAATCGATTACATTCCAGTTCTTTCCCAAAATAATATTTCTAAAAATCAAGTCTATATCGGTCACTTTCATGGATACACCACCTTCTAAGTGATACCCCGTTCCAAAGACCTTTTCAAAACTTTCTGTTATCTCAAAGGGCTCCTTAGCCATAGATTTCAGACTAAAGACAAATCTCTGTATCGTTCCACGCACACTTTCAAGTTCGCCTCTTTGGAGCTGTTCTTTTAATTCCTCGTCAAGCGTTTTTCCCTTTAAAAATTCAAATTCCAATCCATCTTCTAATTCGCTGCACCGGTTCAATGCAAACTCTGTCTGTTCCATTTCCCGCTGTAACATTCCATAAGACTGATTCATTCTTTCGCAATGACTGAGTGCCTCTTTGTGCATCGGCTTTTTTATTACTCGAAGCTGTCCATCTTCTTTCCAAATTTCTGTCTTCATCTGAAATTCCGGTGCTCTGTCATTAGCATACTGTACAAATACAGGAATTTTCTTCCTTTTTTCTTTCTCTGCCACAATAACATAGGCATTGGAATATTCCCGAAATTTTCCTACTTCGATAATCCGGTTGAATAATTCCTCTTCATCCCGTAAAAAGTAGGTATTTTTTCTAAAATTCCGCATCCGGTTATTCCTGAGTTCTCCCAGTTTCGGCAGATATTCATCCGAATATATCTTCATCGGAAATTCACAATTCGGATATGGATAAAAGTATCTCAGATGCTGATACCCCTGTTTTCTAAGTATCTCCTCTATCTCTGTAAGAGAAATCTTTATCCGGCTGCTGCCACGGTTCCAGCACTCCACTCCAAATTCATTCGCACAAGCTAAAATTACCCGTTCTTTTCCTGCTGCATTCTTACTAAGATATTTCTCTAGTTCCTCCTTTTTCATATCATCTTCAATATGATAGAAAAAATCATCTTCCTCTAACATAAGCCAATCTGTAAGATTACTTCTTATATGCGAATGTTCATATAAATATATACTGTTTTTTTTCTCAAAAATCTGCTGATTTACTGCTATATCCATGATCTACTCCATCATTTCACAGTGATATACACTATAACCATTTACCTGTTGTATCAACACATATCCACCCTGTTCTAACTCCTCAACACCGATTCCATCCGAATATACAAAATAATCACTTTTTTCATCTTTTAAAAGCCGAATCATCGTATTCCACTCAATGTTCCCGCTGCTCATCATCTCATAAATTTCCGTCTCCCTCTTTCCCAACTTATGCCCTGTAAGTGCATTCCTGCCATATGGCATCTTAATTCCCGCATCATATTGACGAATATAACAAAGCAGTTCATTTGGTACCGTTACCTTCGGCTTTCCTTCTCCCTTAT
>JBJELL010000065.1:0-4032 GCA_051879115.1 Lachnospiraceae bacterium | reverse complement strand
AAAATATATCTGTTCTAAGGTTCCGGTACTAAGTTGCCTTGGACTGCATCCTCTGTTCTGTGAGTAAACAGTAACCTCCATTTTATCGCTGATATCTACTCTGTCATAGCGTCCATTTGTCAACTCCGACAGAATCTGGGAGGTTCTGCTGTTAATTCGATCTCCAAAATCCTCATATATCTCGCCGGTTAAGGTCTGAATTGTCTTTCCCGCCAGTTCATAGGCCGTCAGATACTGTTGGAGTTCTATCTCTCTTTCCGTTGGTTCCTCTAATTCTGTCTGTGCTTCTAATACATTAAAAAGCCTCGTCTGCTTTTCCTGTAATTCCAGTCTTGCTCCGTCGTGTATACTCCTCGCTTCTCCCATCTCCGGTCTTCGGTGCTTTTCCACACGGTATAAAAGAACACTGCTGCACACCGTCAAAAGTGCTATAAAGACTCCTTCTGCCACAGCCGTTTGAAGCGGCGTGTTCATCCATGCCGACACCAAAAAACATCCTGCCGTAAGAAAACATCCTAAAACCAGAATCCAAAGCCAGGTCTTCTTTTGCATCTTCTCTTCCTTTACCGGGAACAGGGTATCTCCTTTATCAGTATCCTCTTTTTGGTTTCCCCTCTGCCTTTGAATATCTTCTTCTAAGATTTCCCTCTCTATCTGCAGCTTTTCTAATAGATGTTCTCTTTTGGCTGTCTCTTCTTTCAGCATCTTCGCTGTCTGTGCTCTCTTTTTGGACAACTGTGCCAATGCCAGATTTATCTGGAGTTCTCCATCTCCGGTACTTGCCGCATTTGCCATAGCATTTTGTACATAGGAGGCAAGCTCTTTGCCCGGCACCGCCCCGGTCTGAGCAATGCAATGGGTATTTTCATACACTTCCTTTGTCATTCCTCCTAAGAGCATCTGTAAATCTCCGTATTCTTCAAAAAGCTGCTCCCCATCTTCCATATTGATTAAGCGGCTCTGTTTTTCCTTGTGATAGAAATTGCGTTCTAAATGAAACCTCTTTCCTCCTACCTCAAAATCCATCTCTCCGCTGTAAAAGCTGGCACTGTTCCATGGTTCGTATTGGGTATAGGAATCTTTCTTTGCACCTCTTCCTCTGGCTTTTTCCATTCCAAAGAGCATTGCACTAAGAAATGTATGTAGTGTTGATTTGCCCGATTCATTCTCGCCGTACACTACATTCAGTCCTTCAGAGAAGGAATATTCCTTATTATGAAATTGTCCAAAATTGCGGATGTTAATTCGTTTAATCTTCATATCATTTTCTCTCTATGCATCTTTTCGGCTGCTTAGAAGGGCTTCTACACCCACTTCTAATGCCTTACGGTAAATTTCGGAATCTCCCTGACCCTGCATAACCGTTATAAAACGTCCTATCAGCATATCCTGATTCTCATCTCGCAGTTTATCATAGTCATAATCTGTTTTTAAAGAAGAGATGACATCCACAACGGCTTCCTGCTGTCTAATCCATTCTAAATCAATCTCTGTATCGGCATTCAGACTGCCTTCTAAAAAAATCTTATAGAGTTCATAAGGCTGACGGTTTGCCAAAAGGTTCTTCACAATGGTCTGCACCGCCATGTTGGTCATATGAGAAGACACCTGTATCGTCTCATGGACATATTGGCACCGCTTCATTGGACAGAACTGCACCTGTGAAAAATGTTTCGTAATCTCGCCAATCCAAAAACCATGCTCTCCCGTATCATTGCTGTCTGTGGGCTGTAAGGCACCCGCCATAACTGCCCTTGCTGTGGTAATCTTTTTTACATCAGAAAGAGGCTTTGGCAATACACTTCGTCCTTCTATGACTCCTCCCATATGAATATGCCCGGCTGCAAGGTAATCAAACCCGTTTTCTAGAATTTTTTCCGGCTGAAACGGAATGTGTTTTACATCTCCTCCATGTGCCATGAGAATATTAATAGCATCCTTTCTCTTTGGAATCACATCATCATAAGAAGGGGCTGTCTCCTCTCTGTGCCAATAGCTTTTGCCATATACCTCTGTATTGATATCAGGAAAATAGACGCTTTCCACCTCATTTTTCTTTAAAAAGACTACATTTTTTGCAAAGGTGAAAGTACGGTAATTTGAGCTTATAGATAAAAAATCATGGTTTCCGGCAGTAATTACAATGCGAATCTCCGGCACCTGTTCAAAAATATAATTTATCTCCCGCAGCTCTTTTACCAATGGCTGTCTGTGGAATAAATCTCCTGCTATGAACACCACATCTACCTGCATCCGTTTTGCTACAGCAAATACCTCTGTAAATGTAGTCCATATATCGGTTTTTCTCTTTTCACTCCAGGGTTTTCCTACATCCGGTACAACCCCCAGATGTACATCTGCGATATGTATAAATCTCATTCCAACCTCCATATCACTATGAATTCTCTTTTATAGGAAAGGGCGAGTGCTGTCACACTCGCTCTACTCTTTGATTAAGTCCAGTATTACTTCTCCCGCCATCAACAGTCCTGCCACGGACGGAACAAAGGCAATACTTCCCGGAATCTGCCTCTTACCATCTTCGGCTATCTGCTTTTTCGGCGTTAACGGTTCTTCCTTTGAGTATACCACCTTTAACTGGGTAATCCCTCTTTTTTTCAATTCTCTTCGCATTACCCGTGCTAACGGACAAACGGAAGTCTTACTGATATCCGTCACCTCAAATCTTGATGCATCCAGCTTATTTCCGGCTCCCATGGAAGAGATAATCGGTACACCCGCTTTCTTCGCCTGAGTAACCAGTTCTAACTTTGCTGTTACCGTATCGACTGCATCCACGATATAATCATAATCCTCAAAAGAGAACTGCTCTGCTGTCTCAGGAAGATAGAAACACTCATGTGCCTCTATCTTACATTCAGGATTGATATCTAGGAGTCTCCCTTTCATAACCTCGACCTTCGGTCTTCCTACCGTCTTATGTGTAGCAATAAGCTGTCTGTTGATATTGCTGACACTGACGGTATCCTTATCAATGATATCAATGGCTCCCACCCCGCTTCGGGCCAGTGCTTCTACGGTAAATCCTCCCACACCTCCGATGCCGAATACTGCCACTCTTTTTTTCTGCAAACTCTCTACTGCTTCTTCTCCAAGCAAAAATCCTGTACGCTCGAACTGTTCTCTCATATAATTTCTTTCCTGTCTTCTACTGCTCCATCTGCCGTCCTAAAAAGCCTGCGGCAACCGAGACTAATTTACTTTCTGTCTCTCCCATTTTACACTTTTCATCCTTATTATACAAGACCACAGAGCCAATTGCATCCCCCTGGCTGATGATAATTCCTATCGCCTGTGCCGGATATTCTCCGGTATCATCCATCGTGATTTTAACAAAATCTTTCTCTTCCTTAGACGCTGTGATATTCTTTCTGTCTTCAATGGTCATTTCTAACTGTTTGCTGATTGGCTTGTTCTCAAAATCCTTTTTTCCCTGTCCGCTGGCTGCAATGACATGATCCCGGTCTGTAATACACACCAAATGTCCGGTTGCCTGAGAAAGGGTATCTGCATACTCGCCTGCAAACTGACCTAATTCTCCGATTGGAGAGTATTTTTTTAAAATAATCTCCCCTTCGCGGTCGGTAAAGATTTCTAACGGATCTCCTTCCCGGATTCTTAAGGTTCTTCGTATCTCTTTTGGCACTACTACACGTCCTAAATCATCTATTCTTCTCACTATTCCTGTTGCTCTCATGAAACTTCCTCCATCGCCATAAATTTTATCTATATTTTTGTTTGTTTTGGTCGTAAAGCTAGTATTTGTAAAAAAAGCAATAATATGCAAAGGCTGGCACATTATTGCTTTTATAAAATCAGATATTTAAAAAGGAACTGCCGCAAAATAATGTAATGATACTGATAGAACGACTTATCGGAAAATTATTTTTTCTGAGATAAAGAATAGATTTTTTTGATAATATTGGTATGACTTTTAACACCATGCGTAAAATTTCCAGGAGTATGTCTTTGTTATCAAATTGTGTGTCTGGTTCAGATTCGACATGATTT
>JBJELL010000064.1:1470-4079 GCA_051879115.1 Lachnospiraceae bacterium | reverse complement strand
TACCCTCTTCAATATCCGTTACAACCTCATTTTCATCCATAATATCAATTAGTTCATCCTGATGATTCTCAATGTCATTTTCCTGTGGTGTGTCAGTCACAGACGCATCTTCATCCTCCGGTGTATCGGAAGTGTCTTCCTCAGGCTGCTTTTCCGGTTTGGTATCTTCTGGTTTTTCCTCCGGTACGGTATAAATATATTCGTTTGAACTTCTGAAGATGGTATTGCTTGAACCCATCTGATTTACAACCAAAACATCGTTATTCTCTAACTTATCGGTTTTAATCTTTAAGTAGTTGCTACTGATATAAGTTGTGGAGACCTTATCCCCATTGATGAAGACTTTACTCCAAGGAGTGAAGTTCTCTCCGTAAATCATGAGTTTTCCATCACTTGAAAGCCAGGTTCTGTGAATGTAGGTCTCATCGATTCCCATTACCAAATCGGAAGCAGGATATGGATCTTTTCCATCGTAGCAGTAGCGTTTTCCGTAGAGGATATCGTACTGAAGCTGCTCAAAATCATGGATATAAGTCTCAGAGTTCTGCTGGCTCTGGTGGAAACGGAACATGGTACCTTCGTGAATATCAAGCTTACCGGTTAAATCTGCAAGAAGCTGGTAAGAAGTCAAATCAGCATCCTCTTTTGGAAGATTGAAGTTATTCCAGGTTACATATTTTGTCTTGAAAATATTTCCGGTTGCCATATCGCTCTCTTCTAAACCAAGGGTTGGCAGATGATCACCCCAAAGGACGAGGATGGTATCTTCATCTCTTTGCTCAAGCGCATCCTTGAGGCTTCCGATAAATTTATCAACTTCATGAATCTGATTGATGTAATATTCCCACTGGTTGTTAGCGGCTTCTGTCTCGGCACCGGATACGGTAATCTCAGGATTCTCAAGAACCTTTTCTGTAGGATAATCACCATGTCCCTGAACAGTAATGGTGTAGACAAAGTCCTGCTGGTTTGGAGTGGCATCCATAGCCTTTAAGGTTTCGTCAATGAGAATATCATCTGTTGGCCAGGAACCGAGAGGAGTGTACTCTGTAATATTCATCAGTTCTTTACTGGTAAAAGTATCGAATCCCATCATGGAAAAAGCATTTGCACGGCTGTAGAAGTTACCGCCGTTATTGTGGACAACATGGGTGCCATAACCCAATTTTGAGAGATTTGATGCAATGCTCTCGCAGTTGTCAACCTGTTTTAAAACCGTCTTATATGGATATTCTCCGGTTCCAAAGAACTGTAATCCCATACCGGTTAATACTTCAAACTCTGTATTTGCAGTACCGGCACCAACGACTGGCACTGTCATATAACCGGAGGAGTAGTTCTTTTCTAATTCATGAAAGTTTGGAATCGGGTCACTGGAAGTCTCTAAAAAGTTAACTTCCGAAGGGTCGATAAAGGACTCTAACAATACCACCACGATATTTGGCATATCGTCTTTGGAACGGTTGGTTTCTTCTGTTTTTACGGAATCTTCAATCTCTGTAATGGTTTCTTCGGAATAATCCTTTGGCTTACCCATCCCGCGGTCTACGACGGAAGAAGAGAATCCGTAGACGAAACCGTAATTTTCATAGCCCTGTGCAATATTTGAAAAATAGGAAGCAATAATATCCTTGTTTTGTGCCGCCTGGGTAGTCAATGGAACCCAGATAAAACAGGAAGCTACAAATAAAAAGGTTAACAGTCGGTTAGAATGTCCCTGGAACTTAGGTCCCTTTGCCCAAAACCAGATACAAAAAGCAATGAAGGCACCTACTCCTAACACTGCAATCAATGCCTGACCGGCGGTAAAATAGTTGGTATTCTGCATTGTCAGCAAATCCGTTACCATCTTTAAATCGGTATATCCAAAAGGTGTGACTCTCTGTGAAAGAACACAGCCATTGATGGTGCCGAGGAAAAGCCACAATCCACTAATGATAACGCGAACCAACGCTCTTCTCCGGAAAAAATATACCACGGTTAAAGAAGCGAAGATAATCAGTGAATTGTACAGATATGCCAGTGTATGTGCGTCTACAAAGGAGACAGCAGAAAAAAAGCTCCGCCTTGAGATACATTCAATAATAAAAGTCAGCAGGCATGCAAGTATGGCATGGAATACAAGAGAGTAACGGTTCATGACATGAATGACCTTATCCAGCCTTGCACGCGTTTCGGGCTTCAATGGCGGAAGTTTTGGAAGTTTTTCTTTGATTCCGCTTAGAAACTTTTTTAATACCAGAAGGCAGTTTTTTATTTTTTTCATAATTTTCACCTCTAAACACTATTTATATATAAAATGTAGGTTCAATATTTCGGTTCACCTACAAAAGAATAAAACGTTATCCTATAAAAATCAATGGTAATCTTCTATAAAAAATTCTTAAAAATTTATGAACATCCCTTATTATGGAAGAAATGCACATAAAATCATTGGGAAATAGCTTGAAATTAGATAAATTATGAAATATAATAGTAAATACTAGACTAAATTTTTATAAATTATATATAATGTAATAAAAGGGAAAATGCATGAAGAAATCAATATTTACAAGGAATAATAAAAAATTGAGTTTGGAAAGATGTGAGGAATGGCAAAGGGTTGTGCT
>JBJELL010000064.1:0-1370 GCA_051879115.1 Lachnospiraceae bacterium | reverse complement strand
ATGCCTCCGGGAAGCAGTCTCATTGATGTGACGATATTCTTTGCAAGTGCCATTGTGGTATATCTGTTAATAGAACAGGTCAACGTATCTTTTGTCCTCGAAGGAGATAGAGCAACCAGAGACTCCTTAACACATTTATATAATCATGAAACCTTTTATGAAGAACTGGAATATTATATGAAGTCCTATTCAGATAAGAAAGGGGCATTTTCCGTTTTGATAGCAGATATTGATGACTTTAAGAAAGTCAATGATACCTATGGTCATGCTTTTGGCGATGATGTCATACGTCAAGTGGTGGCGGTCATGGAGAAAACCCGTGATAAGAATAACTTTTGTGCCAGATATGGCGGAGAGGAATTTGCAATCATTCTTCCGGGGAAGGATCTTAAAGAAGCCGGTGACGTAGGTGAGAAAATCCGCAAAGAATTTGAAAACTGTGAATTCAAAACAGAACAGGGCAACTGCCATTTTACTCTGAGTATCGGTGTGGCTGAATATAATGAGGGATATGAGAAGGCAAGTCTCTTTTTTGAAGAAGCGGATAAGGCACTCTATACGGCAAAGAGAAGCGGAAAAAACCGGGTATGCTGTGCACAGAAAAGAGATGAGATAAAGGAATAATAAAAAAGAATTCCGGCTAAGGAATTCTTTTTTATTTGATAAACTTGTTAATTGCTTCTTCTAAATCCTCTAAGACCTTTTCGTCACCGGTCTCCACGGCATCCACGACGCAGTGTTTAATATGGTCCTCTAAGATAATTTTACCAATATTATTAATGGCAGAACGGACAGCGGCAATCTGAATCAGTACTTCGCTACAGTCGCGACCCTCCTCTATCATGGTTTTTACGGATTCCATATGACCGATGGCACGGGACATGCGGTTTAGGACTGCTTTGGTGTTGGTGTGAGTGTGAGCATGGGTATTAGTGTGAGTATGGGTGTGACCGTCGTGTGTATGTGTTGTTTCCATAATTTACTCCTTTGTATCATTGGATTTATTTTAAAACAAAAAAAGTGGAACTGCAACACCTGAATGAGAAAGAGAGTAAAGAAGGATGAAAAATAAAATTATAAAAATCAGATTGACGGCAGAGCAGATAGAAGAAGTGATGGAAGAGTTCCATTTTGAAGAAAAGGACAGAACAGAATTAGAAAAGACTGCACGTTTGTTAGAGGAGGCAGCAGTTCCAATGTTCTGTTATCTGAAAGAGAGAGAAATCGAACTGCCGCAATATCAGGATTATGTATTCTGCTGTGCTCTTTTAGGGGAGGCAGTAGATGAACTGATAGAAAGCATAGAAGAAAAAAATGAATTATTAGAAGCCTATATGTTAGAATGTCTTTCCATGAAAATGCTTGAAGTG
>JBJELL010000063.1:0-4092 GCA_051879115.1 Lachnospiraceae bacterium | reverse complement strand
AGTTCATGATGGAAGAAAACATGTACCTGTATATGTAACAGAAGATATGGTTGGCCACAAATTAGGAGAATTCGTAGCAACCAGAACATACAGAGGACATGGAAAAGACGAAAAGAAATCAAAAGTTCGTTAATTGTAGAATTTGAAAGGAGGTTTCATTCATGGCTAAAGGACATAGATCCCAAATTAAAAGAGAAAGAAATGCAGTAAAAGATACCAGACCTTCCGCTAAATTATCTTATGCGAGAATGTCAGTACAGAAGGCTTGCTTCGTATTAGATGCTATCCGTGGAAAAGATGTACAGACAGCACTTGGTATTTTAATGTATAACCCAAGATACGCTTCCGGTGTCATCGAGAAGTTATTAAAATCCGCTATTGCAAATGCGGAAAACAACAATGGAATGAACGCAGAGAACCTTTACATTGCAGAGTGTTATGCAAATAAAGGACCGACAATGAAGAGAATCAGACCAAGAGCACAGGGTAGAGCTTATAGAATCGAAAAGAGAATGAGCCACATCACAATCGTGCTGGATGAAAGATAAGGAGGGCAAACATGGGACAGAAAGTAAATCCTCATGGCTTAAGAGTCGGAGTTATCAAAGACTGGGACTCTAAATGGTATGCGGAAGCTGATTTTGCTGATCTTTTAGTAGAAGACTACAAAATCAGAACATATCTTAAGAAAAAATTATACGCAGCAGGAATTTCTAAGATTGAAATCGAAAGAGCTTCTGACCGCGTAAAAGTAATCGTATACACAGCAAAACCAGGTGTTGTAATCGGAAAAGGTGGAGCTGAAATCGAAAGAGTAAAAGGCGAATTACAGAAGTTTACAGATAAGAAATTATTAGTAGACATCAAAGAAGTAAAGAGACCTGACAAAGATGCTCAGTTAGTAGCAGAGAATATTGCATTACAGTTAGAAAACCGTGTTTCCTTCCGTCGTGCAATGAAATCCTGCATGGGCAGAACAATGAAAGCCGGTGCATTAGGAATCAAAACAGCTTGTTCCGGACGTCTTGGCGGTGCTGATATGGCTCGTACAGAGTTCTACTCTGAGGGAACAATTCCGCTTCAGACATTAAGAGCAGACATTGACTATGGATTCGCTGAAGCAGACACAACTTATGGAAAAGTTGGTGTAAAAGTATGGATTTACAAAGGCGAAGTGCTTCCGACAAAAGAAGGTAAGGAAGGAGGAACTAAGTAATGTTAATGCCAAAAAGAGTTAAACATCGTAAACAGTTCCGTGGTTCTATGAGAGGTAAAGCAAGCAGAGGTAACAAAATCACTTACGGTGAATACGGTATCGTTGCAATGGAGCCATGTTGGATTAGATCTAACCAGATTGAAGCAGCCCGTGTTGCTATGACTCGTCATGTAAAACGTGGTGGTAAAGTATGGATTAAGATTTTCCCGGATAAACCAGTAACACACAAACCTCTTGAAACTCGTATGGGTAAAGGAAAAGGTGCATTAGAATACTGGGTAGCAGTAGTAAAACCAGGTCGTGTAATGTTTGAAATTGCTGGAGTTCCAGAAGAAACAGCTCGTGAAGCATTACGTCTTGCTACACATAAATTACCTTGCAAATGTAAAGTAGTTTCACGTGCAGACTTAGAAGGCGGTGAATCATAATGAAAACTAGTAAATATTTAGAAGAATTAAAATCACAGACAGCTGAGCAGTTAGCTGAGCAGTTAGTTGAAGCAAAAAAAGAACTTTTCAATTTAAGATTCCAGAATGCTACAAATCAGTTAGATAATACAAGCAGAATCAAAGAAGTTCGTAAGAACATCGCTAGAATTCAGACGATTATCTCAGAGAAGGCAAAAGAAGCTTAAATAATCCGTGAAAGGAGAAGAAATCGTGGAAGAAAGAAATCTTAGAAAAACACGTACAGGTGTTGTTGTATCTGACAAGATGGATAAGACAATTGTTGTAGCAGTAAGAGACAACGTAAAACATCCTCTTTACAACAAAATCGTTAAGAAAACTTATAAATTAAAAGCCCATGACGAGAACAACGAATGCCAGATTGGTGATACTGTTAAAGTTATGGAAACAAGACCTTTATCTAAAGACAAGAGATGGAGACTTGTAGAAATCATGGAAAAAGCAAAATAATTAAAAGGAGGCTGCCAGAATGATTCAACAGGAAAGTAGACTGAAAGTCGCTGATAATACTGGAGCAAAAGAATTACTTTGCATCCGTGTTATGGGCGGTTCTACAAGAAGATACGCACAGATTGGTGATATCATTACTGCTACTGTCAAAGATGCAACACCAGGCGGCGTTGTAAAAAAAGGTGACGTTGTAAAAGCAGTTGTAGTTCGTACAGTAAAAGGTGCTCGTCGTAAAGACGGTTCTTATATCAAATTCGATGAAAATGCTGCTGTTATTATCAAAGATGATAAAACCCCAAGAGGAACCCGTATTTTTGGACCAGTAGCAAGAGAGCTTCGTGAGAAACAGTTCATGAAAATCGTTTCTTTAGCTCCGGAAGTATTGTAGGAGGTACTTTTGATGGCAACAATGAAAATTAAAAAAGGTGATACTGTTAAAGTAATCGCTGGAAAAGATAAAGACAAAGAAGGCAAAGTAATTGCTGTTAACAGAAAAAACAATACCGTTTTAGTTGAAGGTGTCAACATGGTTACAAAACATACAAAACCAAGCATGGCAAATCAGCAGGGTGGTATTATTCATCAAGAAGGACCAATTGATGTTTCAAACGTAATGTACGTTCACAAAGGAAAAGCTACAAGAGTAGGTTTCAAAATGGACGGAGACAAAAAAGTACGTTTTGCAAAATCAACAGGTGACGTAATCGACTAATAGAAGGAAGGAGGTTCACAATCTTGAGTAGATTAAAAGAGACATATCAGAATGAGATCGTAGACGCTATGATCAAAAAATTTGGATATAAAAACATTATGGAAGTACCAAAGCTCGACAAAGTTGTTGTAAACATGGGCGTTGGTGAAGCAAAGGAAAATGCGAAGCTCTTAGATGCGGCTATGAAAGACATGGAAATTATCACAGGTCAGAAACCGGTTCCAACAAGAGCAAAGAACTCCATTGCAAACTTCAAATTAAGAGAAGGAATGCCAATCGGATGTAAAGTTACCTTACGTGGCGAGAAAATGTATGAGTTCGTTGACCGTTTAATCAACTTAGCATTACCTCGTGTACGTGACTTCAGAGGAGTAAATCCAAACGCATTCGATGGAAGAGGTAACTATGCACTCGGTATCAAAGAGCAGTTAATTTTCCCGGAAATCGAGTATGATAAAGTAGACAAAGTAAGAGGTATGGACATTATCTTTGTTACAACTGCAAAAACAGACGAAGAGGCTCGCGAATTATTAACACAGTTCAACATGCCATTCGCAAAATAGTATAGGAGGGAATTTTTAATGGCTAAGAAATCAATGAAAGTAAAACAGCAGCGTAAACAGAAATTCTCTACCAGAGAATACAACCGTTGTAGAATCTGTGGTCGTCCACATGCATATTTAAGAAAATATGGCATCTGTAGAGTATGTTTCCGTGAATTAGCATACAAAGGACAGATTCCAGGAGTTAAGAAAGCTAGTTGGTAGGTCGGAAACACTTAGCGAAAAGAACTTCCTTAAGGAAATCCAACAGAGCTTAAGTAGAATATAGGAGGAAACATAATCATGACAATGAGTGATCCAATCGCAGATATGCTTACAAGAATCCGTAATGCAAATACTGCTAAACATGATACAGTAGATGTTCCATCTTCCAAGATGAAATTAGCGATTGCAGACATCCTTGTAAAAGAAGGATATATCGCTTCTTACGAATTAGTAGATGACGGAGCATTCAAGAACATCCATATGACATTAAAATATGGTGCGGATAAAAACGAAAAAATCATCACAGGTATTAAGAGAATCTCAAAACCGGGTCTTCGTGTATATGCAGGCAAAGATGATATCCCGAAGGTACTTGGCGGATTAGGAATCGCAATCCTTTCCACAAACCAGGGTGTTGTTACTGACAAAGAAGCAAGAAAGCTTCAGGTAGGCGGAGAAGTATTAGCGTTTGTTTGGTAG
>JBJELL010000062.1:0-4100 GCA_051879115.1 Lachnospiraceae bacterium | reverse complement strand
GAATTGTTAAAATAAAAATTAATAATGATGAATTTATATGTAATTCAGGTGAAATATTTTCGGTGGCATTGAATTTGCCACATTCTATTATTCCGATTACAGAGAGATATTCGATGATAAGTATATGCATACCATATGATGATGATATCGAAAGAGATTTAGATATTATTAGGAACCAGATAATAGGTAATCCGGAGATGGAAATAAATATTGCTCAAATGTCTGAGAAAGTACATGTGAGTCAATATCATATGATTAGAAAGTTTTCTTCGGAGAACGGATTAACACCACACAAATTTCAGCTGCAGTGTCGTGTCAGAAAAGCACAGGAACTATTGGAAAGCGGAATGAAAGTAGTTGATGTTGCTGCAACATTAGGTTTTTATGATCAAAGTCATCTTTGCAGAGTATTTAAAAAGCAGGTAGGGATTTCACCTGAAGAATATATTAACTCCGCAATTTTATCCAATGCAGAAAAATAAGTTAGTAATAAAATTGTCCTATATTAAAGAAAGAGAGGATAATTATATGAACAACGAAGTATTTGAAGCATTTAACAAAGGCAGATTGTCAATTGTAGACGGTGACGTAGCTTTTGATCAGATTCATTGGTCGAAGCATCCTACATTTGAAGGTGTAGAACTTAAGCACATTGTTACCGGAAAGGATACAAACGGTCAGTTCAGCTTTCATCTTGTTAGAATTGCACCGGGAAAAGAAATCTGCAATCATATACATGAGACGCAGCTTGAAACACATGAAGTTATTTCAGGAAGCGGTGTGTGTATAAATGATGGTAAAAAGATTGAATATGAAGCAGGAGTTATATCAATAATGCCGGCAAAGATTCCGCACGAAGTTAAGGCAGGCACCGAAGGTCTTTACCTTTTCGCAAAGTTTATGCCCGCATTGTGTTAATAGACGGTAAATTTTTTTCGACACAAAAGACATTAAGAAGCTTCTCTAATTCCCCCGAATTCGGGGGAATTAAAATTTCATAATAATTACAAAAACAGTTCCGATTTTCTTCCGGATTTCTCCTATTAGTGAGACAATAATTATTTTTACACAAACCAGCTTATTCGTGGTAGAATAAAACCACAGATAGGCTGGTTGTTTGTTTTGAAAGGAGAATCTTATGAAAACAAAACAACCGGAACTAAACAAAATCACTGCACTCTACGAGAGATTATCCCGTGATGATGAGCAAAGCGGTGACAGCAACAGTATCGTTAACCAGAAGAAAATGCTGGAGAAATTTGCAACCGAGCAGGGATTTGTCAATCTGCGTCACTATACGGATGACGGATGGTCGGGAACCAATTTTGACAGACCGGACTGGAAGCGTATGCTTGCGGATATTGAAGATGGCACTGTAGGATGCGTTATTGTAAAAGATATGAGCCGTATCGGGCGTAATTATCTTGAAGTTGGCTTTTATACGGAGGTGCTGTTTCGAAAGAAAAATGTGCGATTTATCGCCATTTCCAACAATGTGGACAGTGCTCTAAACGATGGCAGTAACGAATTTGCCCCATTCCTTAACATTATGAATGAGTGGTATGTAAGAGATACCAGCCGGAAAATCAAATCCGTACTTTATAATAAGGGGATGGACGGAAAGCATCTGACAAGCAACGCAATCTACGGGTACAAGAAAGACCCTGATGACCCAGACCATTGGATTATTGATGAAGAGGCTGCCACAGTGGTACGACGTATTTATCAGCTTATCATTGAGGGAAACGGACCGATGCAGGTAGCAAGGATTCTGAAAGATGAAAAAGTCGAAAGACCTTCCTATTATCTTGCAAAGCAGGGACTTGGAACCTGTCGGGGAAGCTGTGACATGAACAGACCATACACTTGGACTGCTTCTACGATTTCAGACCTTGTAAGAAAACCTGAGTATATGGGGCATACCGTGAATTTCCGCACCAAGAAACTATCCTATAAGGATAAGAATTCCGTGCACAATTCACCGGAGGACTGGATCATTTTTGAAAACACACAGGAAGCAATTGTGGACGAAGAAACATGGCTTACTGTTCAGAAAATCCGTGAAACCAAGCACCGTCCCACCAAGAAAGGTGACATCAATCCTCTGACCGGACTGGTATACTGTGCTGACTGCGGTGCTAAGATGTTCAACCACCGCACCGGCGGTTATGAAAAGAAGGATAAGGATGGTAATCCTACCGGAAAGTACACCAATGCACAGGACAATTACACCTGCTCCACTTACAGTAAGGCAAAGAGCAAGTTTGAAAACAGATGCACACAGCATCATGTCCGCACGGATGTTATCAGGGATTTGCTTTTGGAAGTCATCAAAGCTACCAGCACTTATGTGATGGAGCATGAATCCGAGTTTATCGAAAAGGTTCGCAGTGCTACGGAGCTTCAACAGGAAAGCGAAGCCAAAGCACTGAAAAAACGTCTTTCCAGAGAGCAGAAACGTATCAAAGAATTAAATACCCTCATTAAGAAAATCTATGAGGACAATGTAAATGGGAAGCTAAGTGACAAGCGGTTTGAAATGCTTTTGGCTGACTACGAAACAGAACAAAGTGAATTGGAATTATCAGTAGATACTTTAGAAAAGGCATTGGATGACTATCAGGAGAATGCTGATAATGTAGATAAGTTTATTGAACTGGTACACCGATACACAGATTTCACAGAGCTTACTACTCCTATGATTCATGAATTTGTTGATAAAATCGTGGTACACGAAGCAGACAAATCTACCGGTGACAGAATCCAGCAGATTGATATTTATCTCAAGTATGTGGGAAAGTTGGATTTCCCGATGCCGGAGCTTACACCCGAACAGATAAAAGAAGAAGACCGCAAACGCCGTAAGCGTGCATGGAACCGTACTTATATGCGTCGCAAATACGAGCGTGAAAAGGCGGAATGTGAAGCAAAAGAAAAAGGGTTATCTGAGGCAGTCGGATAGACTGTCCCAGAAATAACCCTGTGAAAGTGAAACATGACTATGGCGGAGATCATGGATTCGAATCTTCTTTACTCCTGCAAGCTTACTTCCACGCTCCATCTCATGATGAAGATAACTCTTTGTTATCTGAAAAATTCTGTCCGTATCTGCATACCCATACAGCATTTCAAAATAAATCTTCATTTCCTCTGCAAGGAACTTCGGTAGCTTTATAGTTCGATTACTCTTTGTTGTCTTTGGAGTTGTGATCAAATCCTTGCCCTCCAATCGCTGATAGGACTTATTAATACGAACAGTATTCTTCTTAAAGTCAAAATCTGCTTTGGTAAGTGCAAGACATTCACCCAGACGCATGCCCGTCCAATAAAGCATTTCAAATGCATAATAGGACATAGGCTTGTCAATAATCGCTTCTGAAAAACGCTTATATTCCTCTGTTGTCCAAATCTCCATCTCCTTTGTTTCTTCCTTTCCCATACTTCCTGCCAGTCTGGCAGGATTACTCTTGAGATTGTAAAATTTGCACGCATGGTTTAAAATACAGCTTAACTGATTGTGCATAGTTTTCTGATAAGTCTTAGAAAAACCAACCCCATTTTCATCCTTATAAGCCAACATCTCATTCTGCCATTTCAGTACATCTGCCGGTGAAATTTCACTCATTTTCAGATTCTTGAAATATGGCAAAATCTTAGTCCTGACAATGTGTTCTTTGGTAAGCCAAGTATTACGTTTCAAACGTTTTTCCATATCCTCTGAATACAACTGAAAAAAATTTTCAAAGGTCATATCCAGATTGCATTCCTGCCTTACCTTATAATTCCGTTCATAATCAAGGGCCTCTCGCTTCGTTGCAAAGCCCCTTTTCTTAACCTGTTTATTTTCGCCCTTCCAATCCTTAGCATAAAACTTGACGAACCAGGTACCAGTCTTCTCATCTCTATAAGCTGGCATAATATCACTCCTTCCAAAATTGTAGGAGCAAATGCCTATAGCACTTGCCCCCCTATCCCTATACCTCTTTAAGTGGCAATCAAACTGCATCCTCACCATAGAATCTCTCCATAAAATACTTACGAAGCACCTTTCCATGGATGGTAAGACGTCCCTTTTTCTCAAGCTCGGCATTGAGCTGGCG
>JBJELL010000061.1:0-4112 GCA_051879115.1 Lachnospiraceae bacterium | reverse complement strand
GCTTACCATTACCGAGGGAAAATTCCATCAGGTAAAGAGGATGTTTGAGGCTGTGGGAAAACAGGTGACCTACTTAAAGCGAATATCCATGGGAAATTTGCAGTTAGATGAAAGTCTGGCACCGGGCGAATATCGGGAGCTAACCCCAGAAGAAATACAGGGATTAAAGGAAAGATAAGATGAAAAGAGATATGTTAGAAGGCGTAGAAGCCGTATTATTTGACTTAGATGGAACGTTGGTGGATTCCATGTGGATGTGGGAGAGTATTGATTTTGAGTTCTTAACTGCAAGAGGTCTGGATATGCCGGAAAATTTAAAATATGAAATAGAAGGTATCAGCTTTGCACAGACTGCCGATTATTTCATTAAGAGATTCAACCTGCCAGACACCCCGGAAGAATTGATGAAGATTTGGAATGACATGGCATACGATAAATATTGCAAGGAAGTACCGCTAAAACCGGGAGCAAAAGAGTTTTTAGATGATTTAAAGGCACGGGGAATAAAGACTGCCATTGGAACGAGCAATTCCTATGAACTGACCAAAGCCTGCCTTAGGGCACATGGAATCTTAGAGGATATTGACTATATCTTAACTTCCGATGAGGTGCCAAACGGAAAACCGGAACCGGATATCTTTCTTATGTGCGCAGAACATTTTGACATAAAACCGGAGAACTGCATCGTATTTGAAGATATTCCAAACGGCATGATAGCAGCCATTCGGGCAGGAATGAAGGTCTGCGGGGTAGAAGATGAATTTTCTTTAGAGATGACAGAACGAAAAAAAGAATTGTCGGATTACTATATCACTTCTTATAAGCAGATAAAAAACGGAACTTATGAGGATACCAAATAATGAGTAATGGATTTTTACCGCTTAGTGCGGCTGATATGAGAGAAAGAGGAATAAAACAGTTTGATTTTGTCTATGTAATCGGGGATGCCTATGTGGATCATCCCTCCTTTGGACATGCCATTATCAGCCGGATTTTAGAGGCACATGGTTATAGTGTGGGAATTATTTCACAGCCGGACTGGAAAGATGAAAAGAGTATTTCCATCTACGGGGAACCAAGGCTTGGATTTCTAGTGGCAGCGGGAAATATGGATTCCATGGTCAACCACTATACCGTATCGAAAAAAAGACGTACCCAGGATGCCTTTACACCGGGCGGTGTTATGGGAAAACGTCCTGACTATGCCACAATTACCTACTGCAATCTGATTCGCCGGAATTATAAAAAGACGCCGATTATTATTGGTGGAATTGAAGCCAGCCTGCGCAGACTGGCTCACTATGACTACTGGTCGAATTCTCTGAAACGTTCCATTCTCTTAGATTCCGGTGCGGATTTACTCCTCTATGGGATGGGGGAACGCAGCATGATAGAAACCGCAGATGCTTTAAACAGCGGTATTGATATAAGAGATCTTACCTTTATCGAGGGAACCGTCTTTAAGACGAGAAAAAAAGAGGACATCTACGATGCGGTATTTTTACCGGACTATCAGGAATTAAAAAAGGATAAGAAAAAATACGCCGAAAGTTTTTACATCCAGTATCAGAACACCGACCCATTTTCCGGAAAAAGATTAGCAGAAAGCTATGACCAAAAGATGTTCGTAGTACAGAATCCTCCTGCAAAACCGCTTAGTACAGAGGAGATGGACGATGTCTATGCACTTCCCTATATGAGAACCTACCATCCGTCTTACGAAAAATACGGCGGGGTTCCGGCAATCAATGAAGTAAAGTTCAGTCTTGTCAGCAACCGGGGATGTTTTGGCGGATGCAGTTTCTGTGCCCTGACTTTTCATCAGGGAAGAATCATTCAAACAAGAAGCCACGAATCCATTATAGAAGAGGCAAAAGTCCTGATTCAGGATAAGGATTTCAAAGGTTATATTCACGATGTGGGTGGACCAACGGCAAATTTTCGTGCGCCTGCATGTAAAAAGCAGTTGCAAAAAGGAGCCTGTCCAAACAAGCAGTGTCTATTCCCGAAACCCTGCGAAAATCTGATTGCAGATCACAGGGATTATTTGGAGCTTTTGCGTAAACTACGTGAATTACCAAAGGTAAAAAAAGTATTTATCCGTTCAGGAATCCGTTTTGATTATCTGTTAGCGGATAAGGATCAGACCTTTTTAAAGGAACTCTGTGAGCACCATGTATCGGGACAGTTAAAGGTGGCACCGGAGCATATTTCCGATACCGTATTAAAACGGATGGGAAAACCGGAGGTATCGGTCTATAACCGTTTTACGGATGCTTATAAGAAGATGAATCAGAAACTAAATAAAAAGCAGTATTTAGTACCTTACCTGATGTCTTCCCATCCGGGCTCTACCTTAAAAGAAGCCGTAGAACTGGCAGAATTTTTAAGAGACTTTGGTTATATGCCGGAGCAGGTACAGGACTTTTATCCGACTCCGTCTACGATTTCTACCTGTATGTATTATACCGGGGTGGACCCAAGAACGATGGAGCCGGTCTATACCGCAGTCAATCCCCACGAAAAGGCGATGCAAAGAGCCTTAATTCAGTATAGGAATCCAAAGAATTATGATTTGGTCTATGAGGCATTGCAAAAGGCGGGCAGGATGGATTTGGTCGGTTTTGATAAAAAATGCCTGATTCGCCCAAGGGGAATCGGAAAAGACGAGAGAAATAATAACAAACCTCAGACAAAGAATGCTCCAAAGAAGAAAAAGACTATTCGTAACGTTCATAAAAAGAAAAAAGGAAGATAAGAAGACAGATTTATGAAAGAGATTATCATTAAAGAAAATGAAGCCGGGCAGCGTTTGGATAAGTTCCTCGCAAAATTGTTAAAAGAAGCACCCATGAGTTTTCTCTATAAAATGATGAGAAAAAAGAATATCGTATTAAATGGAAAGAAGGTATCCGGCTCTGAAAAACTTACCTTAGGAGACTCCATAAAGCTGTTCTTATCAGATGAGACCTATGCAAAATTCGCAGGCAATCCCACAGCAGCAGACTATCAGAGTCTGCCGGAGACAGAACTTGAGATTGTCTATGAGGATGCAGACATTCTGATGATAAACAAACCTGCCGGAATGCTTTCCCAAAAAGCCAAAAAGGATGATGTCTCCGCAAACGAATATGTGTTACAATATCTGTTAGATAGAGGAGTAGTTACAAAAGAAAGTCTTTCTACTTTTAAGCCTTCTGTTTGTAACCGTTTAGACCGCAATACCTCTGGAATCCTGATTGCCGGAAAAACCTTAAAGGGTTCCCAGAAGATGAGTGAGGCATTAAAAGAACGCAGTATTCAAAAATACTATCTCTGTCTTGTAAAAGGAAATATCAGGAATTCCCAAAAAATCACGGGATATTTGAAAAAGGACGAAAAAAGTAATCAGGTTACCATTACAGAAAAAGAAGAACAGGATGCAAAACCCATTGCAACCGAATACAGACCATTAAATCAGTATGCCGGTTATACATTGTTAGAAGTCCATCTGATTACAGGACGGAGTCATCAGATTCGTGCCCACCTTGCTTCCATCGGGCATCCGATTATCGGTGATACCAAGTATGGAAACAGGAAGGTAAATCAAAAATTTAAAGAGAATGCAGAAATTTCCCATCAGTTGTTACATGCGTACCGACTGGTTATGGAAGATGGAACAGAGATTACCACAGAACCGCCAGAGGAATTTAAGCAGGCGGCTGATTATATAGAGAGCTATAAACAGACAGAGAAAAGAGGAATATAGTATGAACGTCTATTTTTTAAGGCATGGAGAGACAAGTGCAAATAAAGAAGGAAGAATACAGGGCAGAATAGATATTCCATTAAACGAATACGGAATTGAACTTGCCCGAATTACAAGGGATGGTATCGAAAAAGAGGGGATTCTTTTTGATATCATCTATGCAAGCCCGCTCTCAAGAGCAAAGGAGACAGCCGAAATCGTAAGAGGCAGTCAGAAGGCATCGATTGTTCTTGATGACAGAATCATGGAAATGGCATTTGGAGATGCCGAGGGGATGTACATAAAAGATATCAAGGAAAAACCGGAATATGAAAATCTAAGATACTGTTTTTCAAAGCCGTCAAAGTATAAAGCCCAAAACGGT
>JBJELL010000060.1:0-4121 GCA_051879115.1 Lachnospiraceae bacterium | reverse complement strand
TTTCATCTGCTGTGATATCGCATCCCCGGTCTGCATAATCGTTCTTTGCAATGGTAGTTCTTAAGAATTCATATCCTAAATCCGGTGCATAACCGTGAAAGGTCTCTGCACTTGCCATCTCATCTACTGCCTTATGAAGTGCTTCGATGATTGCCGGTGCGATTGGCTGTGTTACATCTCCGATACCAAGGCGGATTAACTGTTTTTCAGGGTTTGCCTCCTGATATGTGTTTACCTTCTTTGCAATGGTACTGAACAAATAACTTCCCGGTAATTTTTGAAAATTATCGTTTACTTTAAACATTTCTTTTCCCTCTCTTCTTTCTTATATGTCTATTTCACCGTCAAAGACGATTTTAGCCGGTCCTGTCATAAAGACATGGTCCGTCTTTTTATCCCAGTATATTTTCAAATCTCCACCTAACAGATGAATCGTCACCTCATCCTTACAGTGACCATTTAAGATTGCTGCTACGGCGGTTGCACACGCTCCTGTTCCGCAGGCGAGGGTCTCTCCGGAACCCCTCTCCCAGACACGCATTTCTAACGTATGCTCATCTATTACTTTTACAAATTCCGTGTTGATACGATTTGGAAACTGCTTATGATTTTCAAATCCCGGACCGATTTTTTCCAAATCCAGATTCTTTACCTCATCCAGGAATACTACACAGTGTGGATTCCCCATAGATACGCAGGTCATACGATATTCCTCTCCATTCACCGTAACCGGTGTATCAATAACCTGCTCTGTATCAGCCGTAACCGGAATATTCTCTGCAACAAGCTCCGGTTTTCCCATATCTACACGTACCAGACTTACTTCATCTCCTTCTATCGTTAAATCTAAATATTTGATTCCCGCTAAGGTCTCAATGCTAACCTGTGTTTTATCTGTCAATCCTTTATCGTAGACATACTTTGCCACACAACGGATGCCGTTTCCACACATCTCGCCCTGGGAACCGTCTGCATTGTACATATCCATACAAAAATCTGCTTTTTGGGACGGTTTTATCAGTATCAGTCCATCGGATCCGATTCCAAAGTGTCTGTCACTGACAATTTTAGAAACTTCCCCCGGATTTTCTACTTTCTCTTCGAGACAATTTACATAGACGTAGTCATTTCCCAGTCCCTGCATTTTCGTAAATTTCATGCCATCCTCTCCTTTTCCACGTCCAATTATACGGTCTTTTTTCTATAAATACCAGCTTTTTTCCTGCAAAAAGCAGTTTTTTTCAAAAAAGTGCAGTTTTTGAATCCTATATTCCCATCAGGCTTAAAATCATCTGGGCTGTTTCAAGCATTCCGGTTCCGCTGTCCATACTGCTCTTTTGAATATAACGGTGTGCCTCTTCTTCCGTCATCTGGTTTCTCTCCATCAAAAGTTTTTTTGCATCCCAGAGAATCTTCTTTTCCTCTTCGGTACGTTCTTTTGGCTTTGTGCGTCTCTTCTTTTTCTTCTTCTCGTAGGTGTATTCCATCATCTCTACGGTCTGAAGAAGTTCATGCACCTTTAAGGGCATGGACAGACAGACTACATCCGAGATTTCCCTGTTCATTGTATTTGCCTGTGAACCGACTAACAGCATTTCAAAATTAGAGGGCAGATATTCCTTTATTTCCGCAGATATCATATCCTGGAACCGATAACCGCAAATTAAGATTCCACCTTCTAACGCATTGGTATTCTGCAATGCCTGACTGCCCGTCGTACAGACTGCATCTACCTGATATCCGCTCTTCATAAGAATACTTTTGATACTCTTTGCATTCTCAATCTTCGGAAAAGCTATTACCACATTCATTTAATCATCCGTTCCTGTCCTTAGTGTCTTTCCAGTTTCTTTCCCTCATTAAATTTTATACAAATACTGCTCAATCTCCCAATCTGTAACCTGTGATGTGTAGGCATCCCATTCTGCACGCTTTGCTGCAATATAATTCCGGCTGATATGGGTTCCAAGTACATTTAAAATGTATTCATCTTTTTCTAATTCATCAATCGCTTCATCTAAGGTAGCCGGAAGTGCTTCAATTCCTTCTGCCTCTTTTTCATCTAACCTCATCTCGTAAATGTTCTTTTCTATCGGTGCCGGTGGTTCAATCCGGTTGCGAATACCGTCAAGTCCTGCCGCTAAGCATACTGCAAGGGCTAAATACGGATTGGCTGCCGGATCCGGACAACGTAGTTCTACCCTTGTTCCATCGTCTCTCGATGCCGGAATACGAATCAGCGGACTGCGGTTCGTTGCAGACCATGCAATATAGATTGGCGCTTCAAATCCCGGTACAAAACGCTTATAGGAATTTACAAGCGGATTCGTTATGGCAGTCATTCCCTTCATATGTTTCATAATACCGCCGATAAAATAATAGGCTTCTTTGCTTAACTGCATCTTATCCTCTTCATCATAAAAGATATTTTTCCCGTTTTTCTCAAGGGACATGTTGATATGCATACCGGAACCGTTGATACCGTATTTCGGTTTTGGCATAAAGCTGGCAAAAAGCCCATGGCGTTTTGCAATCGTCTTAACTGCCAATTTGAAGGTCATAATATTATCGGCTGTCGCTAATGCTTCATCGTATTTAAAATCAATCTCATGCTGTGCCGGTGCCATCTCATGATGGGATGCCTCAATCTCATACCCCATATCCTCTAAGGTCAGCACCATATCTCTCCTTGCATTTTCCCCAAGGTCTATCGGTCCTAAGTCAAAGTAGCTGGCTTTCTCGTGAGAAATAGTAGTCGGCTGTCCGTCATCATCCATATGGAATAAGAAGAACTCACACTCCGGTCCCACATTGAGGGTATATCCTAATTCCTCTGCCTCTTTCACTACCTTTTTTAACACGTAGCGCGGGTCTCCTTCAAACGGTTCTCCGGTCATACGGTAGACATCACAGATTACTCTTGCCACCTTGCCCTGCTGCGGTCTCCACGGAAAAATAGCAAAGGTATCCAAATCAGGATGTAAGTACATATCCGATTCTTCAATCCGCACAAATCCCTCGATGGAAGAACCGTCGAACATGCACTGATTATCCAAAGCCTTTTCTAACTGGGTTCTCGTAATTGCTACATTTTTCAAAGTTCCAAACATATCCGTAAACTGTAAACGGATAAATTCTACGTCCTCTTCTTCTACTAAGCGTATAATGTCTTTTTTGGTATACTTGCTCATGGCTGCACCTCTCCTTTTTCTATATACTCTAATACGCGTCTATATTCCATGGTTCCTCCAAATAAATCCAGAGCACTTCCTATGGTTACGTTTAATCTGTCTTTTCCAAGTCTTTTCAAATCTGCTAAATCTTCAAAACTGCCGACTCCTCCGGCATAGGTAACCGGGATTTTCCCCCACTCGCCTAACATTGCTGCCAAAGGTTTCTCAATTCCTGCTGCTTTTCCTTCCACATCCACGGCATGAATCAAAAATTCTGCTGCATATTCTGATAATTCCTCTAAAAGTTCCTCTGTCACTCGTTCTTTCGTAAACTTCTGCCAGCGGTCTGTTACTATGTAATAATCCTCTTTACGCTTACGGCAACTCAAATCTAGGACAAGGTGTTCCCTTCCCACTGCTTTTTTCAATTTTTTCAGATTCTCGTAATGAATCTTTCCATCTTTGAATACATAGGAGGTTACAATGACATGGCTTGCCCCTGCTTCTAAGAATTCTTTTGCATTATCTGCATGAATTCCTCCTCCTATCTGAAAGCCACCCGGATAGGCTGCTAATGCCTGTACTGCCTGGGCTTTTGTTGCCTCGTAGTATTCAGAGGATGCAGGATTGAGCAGGATGATATGTCCTCCCTTTAGTCCGTGGCTCTTATAGAGATTGGCAAAAAAAGCTGCATCCTGGTCTGATACAAAGTTCTCTTCTGCCTGATTTCCTTCATCTAAGAGACTTCCTCCTACGATTTGTTTTACTTTTCCATTATGGATATCTATACATGGCCGAAATTCCATTTCCATTCTCCTTGATATCTTGTGTTTTTGAATAGGTAAATTCCGATGGAATATCCTAACATAGAAAAAGGGCAGACTTCATCCTTCCTGACTCCGTTGCCCTTTGCTTAGAATAACATATTTTTTTTTAAAAGGGAATAGT
>JBJELL010000059.1:0-4144 GCA_051879115.1 Lachnospiraceae bacterium | reverse complement strand
CCCATGGATTTTACAATCAGAAGTTTATCTCCTTTCTTGACCTGGTCTGTGGAAAGTTCGTTTGTCATCATAATTTCTGACACCGTCGTATGATTCTCTTTTGCAATGTTCCAGATTTCATCTCCTTCTTTTACAATATAACCTACTAATCCCGGAATCTTTTGCAGACTCTCATAGTCGGTTTCTTTCTTATTTACTTCCTGAATCTTCTCTCGGTTTTTCGTGGAAAATGCAATGAGGTTCAAATCAATCACTGCTTTTATCTCCACCTGGGAATTGTCAATTAAAATCGTCGTCAACTGTTCTAAACCGCTCTCTAATTCATAGCGTCCGTTCTCATCCAGCCCCGGAACCTCAATGGTCTGGTGGAAAGGCAGAAAACCTTTTAACGAGCCAATCGGCATATCATCATCCGTTGTGATGTAGAGAAGTTCTACCGCAACCGTTCCCTCCACATAGACGCCGTTTCCGGAAATCTCATGGGTATCAATCTGTACGCTTCCCTCGGCACAGCAGACCTGTAAAATATTTTCCTGGTTTTCTTCTAATTGCAGCCTTTCGCCCGCCCTGCATTTCGCACTGTTTTTCATCAGCAGTTTTTCAAAGACAATGTCCTCAAGGACAGGTTCTACTTCCTCTTTTAAAGAATAGACATCCCGAAGCATCTCGAACTCTTCCTCTTCCCAGAGCTTGATATCCAACTCTGCCACTGCATCTACCATCAGCATACGTTCTTCTCCGTCATAATCCGGTTTGACTTCCACCTCAAAGAACACATCATCTACGCCCACATAGGACACCAGATTTTCTCTGCATCCTCCACAGTCTACCTCTCCCTGTAAAGGCACCGTAGTCTCAAGCCATTGCAGACGCTCTTCCTCCTCATTCCCCTTATAGAGAATGTATACTAACAATTCTCCATTGAACTGGATGACATCCTCGGTAATTCTCGACTCTAAGCCGCGTAGCTGCACATTCTTCCATAGAAGTTCCTGAATATTTGGTTTATTGGAGGGCAGAATCACTTCATTCTTAAAACGACAGGTATCTTTTTTTGCCGCCACAAGCTGTAGAGCCTCTACATTTTCCTTGCACACTTCATAATTCTCTTCCTCTTCCATAGCATAGCTGATTTCTTCGTCTTTTACTTCATCGATAACTGTAGTAAAGACCACCAGAGAACGGATGCTCAGCTTTCTCGAATTGATGATTCCAATATTTAAATCCTCAATCTCCCATTTCACTTTTACCGGATCGAATTCCTCCGCCCCGTCTAAGTTCAGGTTTTCATTAAAAGGAATGCTTCCTTCCAAAAACGCAATTCCATTCTCCTCCCTGTCGCTGCGGTAAAGAACCTGAAATTCCAGACTGCCCTTTAGCTGTACTCTGTCTGTCTCTGCCTTTGCCTCTTCTAAATGTATATCTCCCTTTACCGTTATAATCCGCATAATATCCGGTTTGCTCTCCGGAACATTATAATCGTCATCAAGGGTAATCTGACTCATCGCCCGTCCCTTTTCATGGCTCATATGTATGTATTTCTTCTTTAATTCCATTAAAAAAACTCCTTCGCTTTGGATTTTGTAAATTCTATTCCAAACGAAGAAGTTTTATACTGTTTTAGCATAATTTCATGCGGATATCTCTTGTAATAATGTCCGTATAGCTAAAGGACAATAACTGTGGCGGATTCTCATCCTTGTCGTCATTTACCAAAATCGTAAACACGCTCGGGTATGCATTCTGTATGATACCTTCTTGAATATCAATCTTATTTCTCCCTCTGTCAAGCTGTATTTTTACTTTGTTCCCACATTGTGAAGAAACAGAAGCTCTGACTTTTCTTAAATCCTGCTGCTGCATTTTTTTCTCCTCCTAACTCACAATAAGGCTATCACATTTACTTTAGTTTATCACAGTATTAAACTTTTTGCAAGTATTTTCATTCAAAAACCACAACATCTTCCGTTTTTTCTGTTTTAACAACTATATATGGATAACTTTTGGCTTTTTTGGTCGTATCTCCTTCTCCCGGCCCCATCAGTTCCGTTTTTAGATAGACTGCATTCTCCGTTAAGTACAAATCTTTTACTTTGATACTGTAACCTCCGGTCTTCTGCTGTCCATATCCCCGGACTATGTAGAGATTCTTATCGGTCATATAGGTAAGTTTCATCTCATTTGTTTTCTTCTCTTCTATAATTTTTTTCAATTCCTCCGGTACTTCCTTTTCGGAGATAACAGTAAACTCCATTTCCCTTAATTTTTTGTCATTTTTCTCTTCCACCTTGCAGCCGCATACAAGGACAGCCGCTAACATTAAAATGACTCCTGTTTGGATAATTTTCCTGGTTTTGCTCATACACACCTCTTGTGCTTTCTTCTTATTCTATGCAAATAATATGTATTTATTATTGTAATTGTTCCATCATATTTGTATAATAAAAAAATGTAAAAGAATTTCAGAGAGGTAATCGTATGATTCGACTTATATTTGTAGCTTTATTTGTAATCCTGTTTCTTATCTTAGGACTTCCGCTCTTAGGACTTTTGTGGATTTTTGGAAAATTTAACAAACACGCTGCTGACCTTGCCAGTCTTCGGGTTGTGCAATGGGCGTTCCGCACCATTCTCTCCCTCTGTGGCACGAAGATTACCGTTATCGGCGAAGAAAATGTTCCAAAAGACCAGCCAGTGCTTTATATTGGAAACCATCAGAGTTACTTCGACATTGTGGTCACTTATGCCCGCTGTCCGGGACTTACCGGCTATATCGCCAAAGATGTATTGGAAAATGTTCCGATTCTGTCTATCTGGATGAAGCGTCTCTACTGCCTGTTTTTAAACCGGACAGATGTAAAAGAAGGAATGAAGACCATTCTGAAGGGAATTGAACAGATTAAGCAGGGTATTTCTATCTGCATTTTCCCGGAAGGAACCAGAAATCCACATCCAAAAGAACTGCTGCCATTTAAGGAGGGAAGTTTCAAACTCGCTTTAAAAACCGGCTGTCCGATTGTTCCTATGGCAATTACCAATTCCGCCGAAATTTTTGAAGCACACACTCCGTTTATAAAAAAGACACACGTTGTTCTTCAGTATGGCAAGCCGATTCTCCCTAAGGAGTTAGATACCGATACTAAAAAACATCCGGGTGTCTATGTGAAACAGGTTATTGAGCAGATGCTTGAAGAAAACGAACAATTTCTGGAAAATTCATGAAGTGGGATGCTTTGATTAAGACCGTATCTCCCTCTTTCACATAATTTTTAAGAGCGTTCATCAAATCTGCTTTTTCATCAAAATGAAATACTTCGCTCCACTCTCCATTCTCGACTGTGCCTTTTGCCAGTTCTTTGGAAAGAGTGCCGCAGCAAAACAGTGCATCTATCTGCTTTTTCGCTGCATAAGCTCCAACTTCGTAGTGAAGCTTTTTTTCATCCTGTCCCAATTCTCCCATATCACCTAAGACAGCAATGGTTCTTCCCTTTCCTTTTGCTAAGACATCCAATGCCGCTTTCATAGAAACCGGATTGGCATTGTAACAGTCATCAATAATCAAAAGTCCATTTGCATGGATGAGGTTCGTCCTTCCGTCAATGGTCTGTGCTTTTTCAATTCCAAGACAGATTTCTTCTTCCGTAAGTCCAAGTTCTAATCCCACGCAGGCTCCTGCAAGGGCATTTAGCACATTGTGCTCTCCCGGAATTGGTATGCGTACAGTCTGTTCTTTTTTTGGAAAATGAAAAACCGCTTCCATTCCCTCTAATCCCAAATCTCTAATATCAGATGCGTAGACAAGATTCTTTTGTCCATTTAAATTACAGGACTTCTTACCATAGAACACCGCATCTTTTCCCTGCACCTTTTCTACTGTGGACAGCTTATCATCCTCTCCGTTTAAAATAACCGTTCCGTCCTGATTCAGATGGTCGAAGATTTCCGTCTTCGCCTTTAAGACCCCGTCTCTGTCACCGAGATTTTCCAGATGGCAGATTCCAATATTGGTAATGACACAGATATCCGGTCTCGCAATGGCTCCTAAACGGTGCATCTCCTCAAAGTCAGAGATTCCCATCTCTAACACCGCAACCTCATCTTCTTCCCGCAAACGGAAAATCGTAAGCGGCAGACCGATTTCATT
>JBJELL010000058.1:0-4223 GCA_051879115.1 Lachnospiraceae bacterium | reverse complement strand
TCATCAAACTGTTTTTTAAATTCATATATGGATTTCCACTATTCTCTGTATAGCCGGTAGGCTGCATATATCGGTTTAATATTCCATTTGTAAATCCGTGAGTTTGACCATATGCCTGAGCAGTTCCATTTTCACTATTATATGTATTTGCCGCATAGGCAATATCCCGTTCTGAGCTTAAAGTTCCCTTCGATATGTCTCTTGTCAAAAAATATCCTTTTGAAGTACCTGAATAATTTTCTTCATACGGAGAGTTAACTACTAGAAGAGGCTCCTTATATGTATGTATCTGTACTTCATTTACCTCCGTCTCTCCCGTCTCAACGTTGACCGTCAAATGCTGCTGTTGTCTTAACATATTCCCTTGTGCCTTTAATTCCTCTGACGCCGTATAATCTGTATCAGCCGTTACACCATATCGATCCATTGCCAAAAGATTTCGGAAAGCAGAATTCATATCGTATCCCCATTGTTTTGGTATATCCAAATCAGAATCATCACTAAATCCTGTTATATGACCATCCTTAAATGGATGTTTCGGTGAAATATTTACAAAAGACGTTACGTCATGTGAAAACAATACGCTCTTTCCTAAACTTATAAAATAATTAATTGCATCCACTGCATGATTACTATTGTCAATGTCAGAATACATATCTGCAAAACCTAGAATTATCATATCATATTCTTCTAAATATGCTTTATAAAAGCTCTCTGCATCCGACGCTGTCAAATTTCCAAATTGTGCTCCTGTCATTGTTTTAATTTGAAAGTTTAATCCGGTTGTATTCTTCACTTCCTTCAGATACTTCTGCATGATAGCATTTGCAGACAAATCAAGATTATTATTTTGAGTACTCGTTATCTGCAATATGTTTACAACCTCTTCTTCTCCCACACCATCAACCTTTGTATATTGTACATCTGATGTACGGACATTGCTATTTGCCACCTGCACCATTTCCAATTTCCAAGTCAACACCCCTAAATAAGTAGATGGAATCTCTCTTTCCAATCGATAGCGTACTCCACTTATCAGCTGATAATTTCCATCTGCATCTTTTGGTGCTTCCGCTCCTGTTTCTACATTATAGATGACACAGCTCATCTGCTCGCTGCTTCCGTTTTCACCGGATTCTAAGAATTTTCCATCTGCATTCATATCCAGATAGAACTTAGGCAGATAGACAGAACTTGCAGAGGCATCTACGGTACTATCTAAATAAAAACCAATCTTTGCTGTATAAGTTCCCGATGCTACATTTGCTGTATCAATCTTCATCATTGACTTATCCTCAAAGGAAGCACCAGCAGTCGTATCAATTCCCTCATAAGCCTTCATTTCACCCTCCGGTGTATCCGGATCGAAGTAAAGAATCTCCAACTTCGGAAGATTTAAATAACTTCCAATATTACTATTTTTAGACTCTGCCTGTTGTACAGAATATACACCTTCACTATCCTTTACTTCATCTAAAAACTGATACAAATAGGATGTATTATCTACTGCAGATGTATTGACACTTTTATTTCCATTCCCATCTGTATTATAGAGAGCATCCGATACTACCACAGGATAATTTGCTCCTACATATTCTAATAAATCTGACTTCTTCGTTTTTGTAATATCATTTCCACTATAACGATATACACCTAAATCTCCCGACAGCTCTTCTCGTGTCGCACCGATTCCATATTGATACTGAGTCTGCTTATATGGTTTCCTACAATCCTGTATTAGTTTTCCATTTTGATACAATGTTCTATTACGAAATGCTGTATACTGTCCACCATTATTATGCAATAAATATCCTTCATAGGTTCCGAAAAGATCACTATATGTAGCTTTTCTTGCATATGGTTTTGGACGATTTTCCCGAAAAGCATACGCCCCTCCATAATCCACATCCATCATTCCCGCAAGCATAACTTTTCCTAAAATCAAATCCCCGGTATGTGTATAAATTAATCCATTCATCCTCGAATCATTATATACGGTTTTTCCGCTTTTCGAATTAAGATTTGAAATATCCGCTCCAAAATAGATCAAATCATATTCCGCATTTAAATCATCCACCTTACCGATAAATTCTGCCGTAGACATAGTATCAATCACAATGTCTGCATCCTCCGATACTCCTGCCCACTGTGCAACTTTATCTGTTGTGAGTTCAAATCCTGTGGTGTCCTTAGAATGAGCCATCGTCGGCTGAATCTCTAAAACTCGGAAACTGTCTTTCACTCCAAGACTTCTCTGCTGACTGTAGTCAATGATATATTGCAACAAAAATGCCCGCGTCAAATCCGTAGACAGCTTCTCCTCTCCACTTCGCAACAGGTTCTCCTGTTTTACAAGGCTCTCCACCTCTCCTAAACCACTGACATCTGCAATCTTTTCCTCAAAGTTCTCGAAAAATGCCTGCCTTTCTTCCGGTTTCTGACTCCCATAGATATAGACATTCTCTTTCACATAATCTGCCTGTCCACTGTAGCCATCCTTATAGGTTCCACACTGCTCCCACACCTCTGTGGAGGCATCTATCATACATGGTGTCTTTTTCTCTGTAACGGCTCCTCCAATGGCATCCCATACTTTTGACGGTTGCTGATATGTTTTTCCGCTCTTTTCCATATCACCGCAGACATAGATAAAATCTGCCTTTTCTATCTTTTCTACATTCTCATCTTTTGAAAGCTCGCTCTCCGGAATAGTCGACACCTCAATGTCCAAACTGCCGCTGTCCTTAGATGATAATACCTTTGTACGGAACCAGTCGTGATTATCCAGTCCAAATTTATAATAGATTCTTCCAATCTGCACATCCGTCTCCATAAGGCTCTCATCCATGATAAAATTGTAGGTTCCTTTTTCCCCTACATAGTAATAGGAATCTCCCGACACCGGAATTGCCGCATACAGAGCTTCCGAATCTTCCGCACCTTTGTATTCATAAGACTGTATATACCATAAATCTGTTGTCTCGTCATCTCCTGCAACTTCCATAATCAGCGTATCATCCACTACCACCTGATTTCCCTCTGCATCCTTTTTTACATGATAAGGCTGCCTGTAGATTGCCTCTTCGGTATCCTGACGCATGGTATTTCCAAAGGTAACCTTATAACATCCCGAACTTTCTTCATAGACAAACTTCTGAATGTTCATCTCATAGGCACCCTTTCCCTCTGTGTCCGCCACGTAAGTACCTTTTAACTGTGCCTGTTCATAGTTCTCCTTGGAAAATTCCAACGTCTTCCAGTTCTCTGTATCTGTTGGAAAATAAGCTTCCTCATAGCCTTGTGTCATAGTCATGGGCTTGTTGGTATCTCCCATTGCATAGGCATAGGCAGACTGTAACTGTTCTACACACGCTTCTCTTACTTCTTTTGTATTCTGATTCGCATCATCCGCCTGTAAATAACCGGTAATATAAGAGTCCATATACTGTCCAATCAAATCCTGATTCTCCACTCTTACGAGACTACCAATCTCACCCATACCGCCATCCGGAACAATCTCGACAATCTGAAATTTTTCTTTTTTATTGACCTTATCTGTTACTTTTTCTTCTAAACCGGTCAATACTCCCTGTGCTTCTACGCAAAAGAACAGATAACTTCCCAAACCAATGACAACTGCCATTGCCGCAGCAAATCCTGCAATTATTTTTTTCTTCATATCTGTTCCACTCCTTTTCTATTACTCTTTCAAACCTACTTTGATAACGGAAAATCCAAAATAACAGGACTCTCCCGCCTTGTCAGTCTTCTTATTTAGTTCTCCTGCCTTATATATGCCGATACAAGTGTATTTCGATTCCGGATTCAGGAAGAGCCGATCCCATATTGAGAACTCCGGATGAAACTCCAACAGTTCCTGCCATGCGCCACTTTCGAGTTTTCCCAATTTATCGCCTTCAACCTCTGGATTAAAGTGGTAATAATAAAGTACTTCTCTTGAGTCATAGATATAGAATCTGCAATTACCCGTATTGTTTTTAATGTCATCAAAGGAATCTGCAACCTTTATATCGTCGGCTGCAACATCCTCCATTCCATAAATATACATACGGGTTCCATGATCAGCCTGTAGACATATTTCCGTCTGTTGAGAATCCATAGTTGGATTGATATCAACGGATACAACATGAATGACTACATCATTAGACGTGACTGTATTTCCCTCACTGTCTGTCACTACCGCGGTAAAGGGGAAAGCTTTC
>JBJELL010000057.1:0-4234 GCA_051879115.1 Lachnospiraceae bacterium | reverse complement strand
GTGACTTATACGAGACTTTCCAGACTTCTTTTGCATATTCTTTTGGATATTAAGGAAGCGGACTATGAAACATACCGCAGACTGGATTATATCCCTTATGGACGGATTCTGGGATTTCGTGGAGAAGCCGCCTCCCTCTTAAAAGCTATGAAAGCCAATAGTTCGATTCCGCTTCTTACCAGTCCTCTGGATAAAAAGAAACTGTTGGATGAGACTGGTGCTGCACTGCTTAAAAAGGATGTCTTTGCTTCTGAGGTATATCGTTTAGGAGCTGTACAAAAAAGCGGTGTTCAAATTGCAAATGAATATGAACGAAAGTTTTTAAAGATATAATTTATAAAATAGATTATTCCTATATTTTTCTATTTTACAGACAATGGCTGTCACACTAATTCGTGCGACAGCCTCATTTTATCTGTTCCCGAAATCTTTTACTTATCTTTCTTTTTTCAGCTTACGTCCTTTTACTCCTGATATAACAACGCCTATTCCGGCAACTAGCATTAGCATAAACCAATACTCCGGCATATTCATATCGCCTGTTTTCGGAGTTCCGCTCTTTTGTACTGAAGTTTGCTGTAAATCGGATGATTTATCTATCTCTTTATACACAATCGCATAGGTAGAAAAACCATCTGTTTTAAATGTAAATTGTTTATTATCAGAATCATATGTGCCATTAATCACAGATGCCTCTTTGTTGTGAACATGAACAAGATAATAGGTACGTTCTTTTGTGCTAACAGAATTCAAAAGTTCATCCGGCATAGTGATAATAATGTTTATCTCATCACTAAGATCTGTAATCTGCCGTTCTTCCATTCCTTCAATCTTCAATGTCAAATTGATATCTAAATATTGTCCTATTGTTTTATCATCCGAAACACTCTGTATTAAGGCAAGTTCCTCATCATTAGGAGTTATCTTTGAAACATTAAAAATAATATTTACATCAGCACCATTTTTAATAGCCTCTTGCTCTTCCTCTGTTAACTCTATCATATCTAATAATTCACTTGTACTATTCTTAATTGTAACCGTCGGAGCACCTTCTCCCAGATTCACCTGCTTTGATACACTTTTTTGATTTGTATCCGCTTTTTTTGCTTTCACGATAATATAAGTTGAAAACTGATTCGTATCAAAGGAGATTGTTCCATCCGACATTTTGGCTGGTAATTTTGTCAACACACCATCATGATTACGAACAACCTCATACTCATAATCAGAATCATAATCCTCTATGCCAAGACTCAATGTAATCGGATTTGAAAACTCTGTAATATTACTTTCCCAATTCTCACCATTTCCTTTACTTACAATCTGCTCTAAGGTTAAGTCAACAGCCTGTGCTGATTCTGCTCCTTCAACCAGATTCTGTGCTTTGGCTGTATCATAGGAAGAATTATCTGTTACCGTCAAAGATAAATTTCCGCTAGCTGCCGCATTTGCTCCGTTTGCAATACCGGCACTGGCTACTGTATTGCTTCCAGCCGTAGAAATTGTATCCGCATTTTTGACAAATGCACCGCTAAAATGAAGATTCGATTGAATATTGTTCAATGCAAACGTACTTACACCACTCTGTGGTATCATTGTTTCACCATTTATTGTTACACTGCTCAACTGATAGCCATAATCCGGTATTAATTTAAGTACAACATCATCACCCTTTTTGATTGGCACCCATCCTCCGGTTTCATCTATTCTGGCTCCGGAAATGGATGATGAACCATTAACAGATACGATTTCAACTTTTCCGTGCTCTACTAAAACCTCTGCCTGACCTGCATCATTCGGATTATAATCTCCACCCCAGAATGCAGCCAAATCATATGCCCATATTATGGTAATATCATTACTTTGATTACTTGCAAATGTTATCTCTTCTATCGCATAATCTGCCGCCGGTTCTAAATTGCTAATGGTAATAAGATCTTCTCCCTCTGCCGGAGTGTATATATTCCCATTCACCTTTACTGAAACAAGCGTCTCTCCAAATCCTGGATAAATTTTAAGCGTGTTAGTACTTCCGGAACCCAAAGCATATCCATTATTTCCTGTTGCCGAATCAGAACCTATCGCCATCCTTTCATCATTCAGAAAAATATCTCCCAAACTGTAGACATTTTTACCTGCATCTGCAAAAGAAAACGTAACCGTTACTGTTTCCGTACCACTCGCAAATACCTTCATATTGCTATTTCCAAATACTATTGAAAATAGCAAAACAAAACTAAGCAAACCTGCAATCTTTTTTCTCACTTTCATTGTCATCAACCTCTTTTCTTCTTATGCTGTCTATACTCTTTACTTCTCCTCTTTTATCTACCTCTCCATATATCCCTCCTTATTACATATCTTTCCATGTATAATAAAACTGAATCAGTCCAATCCTTGACTTCGTCTGTGTCTTTTCATTAAGTTTTGCAATATATCTGTATAATACTGCCCGTGAGATAGAAAGCTGTACCGCTATATCCTGTACGTTTTCATCCGAAACTAATAAAGCACTTAATACTTCCTGTTCCCTTTCCGTAAGTAAAAATGTTTTACAAAAGGCACGGAACTGCTCCTCATCATTAACTTCCTTTCTTTCTTCTTTACAAACGTTGAATTGACTAGAATAGATAAAAAGCACCACACTTATAAGTGTAAATAATACCAAAGCTGTAATCATCAGCTTCATTCCGCCGTCTGATAACAGTATTACCGACAGAGCCCCTGTTAAAATTGCACACGCATTATTAACAGCTCGCCCAAATCCTGCCCAAAGCTGCGGAATACTCATATGATATGATAATTCCATAAATGCAGTAGAAAAAAATACAACAAAAAATCCCGCCGACAGATAAAATACCATTAATCCCACTAAAAACGGACCACCCATTTCAATAATTATCACACAGATTGTTGACAACAGTGTTACACAGTACATCATCATATTCATATATTTTCGTTCTCTTATGTCAAACAAGAATCCAGCCGCTAATCCACTAAGTGCCAAAAGCAGCCGCGGCCATTGTCCGATATCGGCTCCCCCATCGGCATGTACCAAAGTTACAGAAATATTCAGTGTAGAAAATATACAACTCATCAGCATAACACTAAGTACTAAGGTTCCGCCCGCAATAATTGGATTTTTTAATATGTATCCTTTATTTACAGACTTACCGGAAATCCCTTCCTCTTTAAATACATCTGACTCCATATCATCTCTGAGCTTTATTAACAGAATGACGAAAACCGCTAAGGATAACGATAATATAATTGACTCTGCCATATCATTCCATACAAGATTATTATTGATGAATTGAAGTAAAATTCCTAATGCATAAGCTAAGCCTATATATTTTGCAAAATGCTTTTTATTATCTATCATAATACTCATTATGTAGTGAATTGCACTTCCAAAAATTCCAAGTATTATAAATAATGTACATCCAAAGAATAATATCAATGCATACGAGCCATGCTGCCATACAACAAAAACACATATGATACTAACCACTGCACCTGCAAAAGCCATTATATTTTTACTGCTCTTTTTCAAGATTTTATTCAGAAACGGGTACAGAAAAAATCCTATACAGCTTGCACCCAATATATAACTTTCTGCTGCTACTACCCCTTTGGCATTTGTCACGTAAGCCATCATATTATCATACATATATTCCGCACCAAGAAATACGAAATTAAAAAATGCCAATGCCACAACTGCAAACATAATTCTTTTATTTATCAATTCTGTTTTCATCAGACTATATCTTCCTTTTTATGATTTTATTATAGACAAATATCTCTCTTTTCAAAGGTGACATTTGTCTCTTTTCCTATAATATCCTTTGTTTTCCAATATATGAGCAATATAAAACTAAGCATCTTCACTACTTCATAGATGATGCTTAGTTCTTCTTCATTTAATAATTCTTATTTATAAATGAGTTCCAATAATGGTCCCTCCGCCTGCCACATATTCTCCATCGTAAAAGACCAATGCCTGTCCCGGTGTGATAGCTCTTTGCGGTTCATCAAAAACACAGCGGATGACATCCGTATCTATCTGTTCAATGGTACACTCTGCTCCTCTATGGGCATAGCGAATCTTTGCAAGGAAACGATTCTTTTCCTGCAAATCCGGTACTGCCATGAAATTTATATGGTCTGCATAGAGTTCTCTTACAAAGAGGTCTTCGTTCTCGCCAATTACCACCTCGTTAGTCTGTGGTCGGAT
>JBJELL010000056.1:0-4239 GCA_051879115.1 Lachnospiraceae bacterium | reverse complement strand
TGCAATCAAAAGCAGAGTAATCATCAAAAATGTTACCATCAGCTTTTTTTTCATCTTCCGTGGAAACCGTGCCAGCTCTTTTTTTCTTCTTGCTGCCAAAACGTCACCTGCTTATTCTAATTTCCCGGTATTTCTTCATACTGTGTCATGTAGTCTGTATCTTCCATATTATAATAGGATACCTGACCTTCGGAAGCGTAGACCATGCCTAGGTCTTCGATTGCCTGTTTTTTTATCTGATTCAAATCAATCGATGTATTGATTCTTTTTAAAGTAGTATCATTCTCTGTCTTTAAATCTGCAATTTCTTTTTCCAATGCAGATATTTTGTTCATATGCGTCGTAATCGACGACTGTAATTGTATATAAGCTGCACATACCAGACAGGTAACACCTACTGCTGCGGCTAAAAACACCATCTGTCCGCGGTTCATGCGCAATTCTCTTTCCTGATTACGCTTTGCTATCTTGCGGTTTTTCGCTCTTTGTGCCTCACACTCCCGTCTGATTCTCTCCTGACGTTCATCCGGCACTACTCTCGTCTTTCTGACCGTGTTACCGTCTACATATGTAACATACCTTTTTTGTTCCATCCTAAACACACCTCTGCTTTCCCCAAAACATGTTCTTGTAAACACCCCTGTTTACTGTGTCCTTTTTTCAAAAACCCTTAATTTCGCACTTTTAGAACGGGAATTGTATTCCAGTTCTTCTTCCCCCGGCAAAATTGGTTTTCTTGTTACAACCTTCCCTTTTGACTTCTTCCCACATACACAGACCGGAAAATCACTCGGACAGGTACATGGATTTTCGTTCTTCTTAAAAATCGTCTTTACAATTCTATCCTCTAATGAGTGGAAAGTAATAATACAGATTCTTCCTTCTTCATTTAAAAGATCAATCATTTCATCGAGCGTATCCTGCAGAACTTCTAATTCCCGGTTTAATTCAATACGGATTGCCTGAAAGGTCCGTTTTGCCGGATGTCCCCCTGCCATCTGCACTTTCTTTGGTATGGAAGCTCTGATAATCTCAGTAAGTTCCCCTGTTGTCTCGATACTCTTTTGTTCCCTTGCCGCTACAATATGTTTTGCAATATTTTTCGCGAATTTATCTTCTCCGAAATCCTTGATAATCCGGTAAAGTTCTCTCTCACTATAACCATTGACGATATCCTTTGCCGTGCGGCTGTTTCTCTGATCCATTCTCATATCAAGAGGTGCGTCCTCTTCCATATAAGTAAATCCCCGCTTTGGTGTATCTAACTGAAAAGAAGATACTCCTAAATCGAGCACGATACCGTCTACATGTTCTATTCCAAGTTTTCGCAGTTCCTGTTTCATATCACAGTAATTACTTCTTACAATCGTAACTCTGTCCTGATAATCACACAGGCGTTCTTTTGCTGCCTCAATAGCATCTGCATCCTGATCAATTCCAATCAGTCTTCCTTTTTCATTCAGCCGCTTTACCACTTCTAAGGCATGTCCACCTCCACCTAAGGTGCCATCTACATAGATTCCATCCGGCTTGATATTCAGATTTTCGATTACTTCCTCTAAAAGTACTGATTTGTGATGGAATTCCATATCTGCCTCCTAATCCGGTAATATTTTAACTGTCTTAAATGCTCAGTCCTAAATCAGCCATATGCTCTGCTATCTCATCCATGTCATCATAAGTATTATTGTCAATCCAGCGGTCTTTGCTCCAAATCTCAATACGATTCAAGACTCCGACGGATACAACATCTTTTTGTATATCAGCAAATTCTCTTAAAACGGGTGGTATTAAGATTCTTCCCTGCTTATCCACTTCACAGGTTGCTGCCCCTGCAAAGAAGAAACGGGAGAACTTTCTAGCGTCTTTGGTGGTGAGTGGGACGTTACGGAACTTTTCTTCTATGTTGTGCCATTCTTCGTTTGGATATACAAATAAACATCCATCTAACCCTTTTGTGACAACAAACTCGCTTCCAAGCTGTTCTCTGAATTTAGATGGAACAATCATTCTGCCTTTTGCATCAATTGTGTGATTGTACTCTCCCATGAACATATGACACTCACCTACTATCCGTGGTTATTTTCTTCGTGTTATCCACAAAGTTATCAACTTATCCACCACTTTGTGCCACTTGCAACCACTTTCACCCACTTTTGACTCCATTTTACTCCACCAAAAGGTAAAAATCAAGGTCTAAGCACAAATTAGAACATATTTCCTATATAAAAAAAGGAGTTGTCATTACGACAACTCCTTTCGGATTCTCTGCAAATACCTGTCTTACACTTCGATCTTTTCTCTTTCACACTCACTAATCTCGATATAGCGTTCAATCAGCTTGTCCAGCTTCACACTAATTTTATAGTAAGTCTCTACGTCTGTTCCAATACCCAAAGCATAATCTAATTCTTTTCTCGTTCTTTCAATTTCTTTCCGTAACGTTTCTTTTTCCTGCATCCGCATCTCTCCTTAGTTTTGCTAGTGTTCCTGTTTCCTTAACGCTCTCTTCCTAAGTTGAATCAGCATAATTGCTGAAACGATTACCAATATTGCTGCCAAAAGCTGTGAGACCGGGATGGATGTATTTGGAACAAGAAGCTGATCCGTTCTAAGCCCTTCAATCCAAAATCTTCCGATTCCGTATCCAATGAGATACAGAAGAAAAACCTCTCCCTCAAATTTTTTATGTCTCCTTACTAACAGCAGAATCACTAAAACTCCGAGATTCCAAAGTGATTCATATAAAAATGTAGGATGTACCTGAATATAAGAAACTCCATTTATCTGTACAATGCACTTCGCAAGTTCCTCTGTAACGTCGCTGCTTCTTACAGCATCCAACGGCACCTGCATTGCCAAAAGATTATCCGTATATCCACCGAATGCTTCCCGGTTAAAAAAGTTTCCCCACCTTCCTATTATCTGCCCTAAAATTAATCCTAGTCCGGCAGTATCTGCCAGTTTTGGAAAAGAAAGCTTTTTTACCCGCGAAAAAACGAGTGTTGTAATAATTGCAGCAATGATACCTCCGTAAATGGCAAGTCCACCTTCACGCAGATTAAACACACTCCATATATCGTCCCGATATAAATCCCATGAAAATATGACATAGTAAATTCTGGCTCCTATTATTGAACAAATAATTGCCACGATTGCCAGGTCAAAATAATCGTCCGGATTCTGCCCTGTTCTCTTTGCCTCATATGTAGCCATCAGGATTCCGGCTAGCATAGCCAAAGCGATAATCACTCCATAATATGCAATCGAAATCCCAAAGACTTCAAAATTTTTTCCCACATGTTCTAAATAAATATTTAAATGAGGAAAATTAATACTCTCATTCATTGATACATTTCACAATAACCGAAAAGCTACCCATCTCCCTGTCTAAAAAGATGATGTGATCTGCCCTTTTCCGTTAACTGCTTAATCCCCTCTACCACTTGGTGATTTAGTGACACAATATGTCTGATATCTTCATCAACATTTATCTTTCGCTTTAAATATTCCTCGTGACTTCTTTCTATAAAATCACAGATTGCCTCTGCATCGAGAAACTCAAGCTTTTTTATATGCTCCCTCTTCTCAGATTCTGTACCCAAATATTCCCGCAATCTAATCTTCAATTCTTCCTCATAGGAACAATGATCCCGCAGATTGCCCGTATAAATCTTATTGTGCGGAAAGGTAAAATAGTCCGCAATATAATGAGTAATCTGCCCAAGATTTCTGAAATATTTCGTCCTTCGTCGCCCATTTTCCCCCTGTTCTTGTGACAAAGAGGAAATCTTTTTTCTGACTAGTCCGAAAGTTCCGTCAAACTCATGCTTTTTATATAAAAAGGAAGGCTGAATATCCGGTAAGATACTTCCTAAATAAAAAGCCCATTTGTGTTTTTTTAGTAAATCGTCATCTGAATGATGGACGATATCCCTCGCTAATGAAATATGTGATTTCTTTCTCATGTAACAACTTCACGAAAAATTCTTTTGTACAACTGCAATTACATACATATTGTACTTCCATTAGACATTTTTTACAAGGTCTAGTTTGAATTTTTTCGTGAAGTTTCTCCTTTAATCGCTAATTATTGACAAGAAAAGCTAGCACACTGTGTGTCTTTGCTCTCTTTTGCGTTTCCACCTACAATACCGATACGGTTTGCACTGCATTTGCAGTTTTCGTTGTAGATGCATTTTACAGCTTCGCAGTCAATGTCGATATTTTCGCTCTTAT
>JBJELL010000055.1:0-4244 GCA_051879115.1 Lachnospiraceae bacterium | reverse complement strand
CTGGATTTATTAAAAAAATATCATTTCCACCATGTCCGTGTATCTATTACTGTGCCGAATCTGGAGGATGAACGAAATGCAGATGCCCATGTCTATTTTGAGAGTATGAAGCCGAGGATGTTTGAGTTTTTCCATGAGCTTTTGAGCAATGATATTATTCCAAATTACGACTGCAACAAGTTCCCTTCCTGTCTTATTACAGAGGAGGATGTGGATTCTTTCCGAAAATATGGAGAGAGAGAATACATTAAGAAAAACATAGGCGGAAGCAATATTACGGATAAACTGGTGAAATGTTCTCCTGTTATCGATATCCGCCAGGATTTGACCGCAGTGCGGTGCTTCGGACTTTCAGAGTGTACAAAGCAGAAAATCAGTGATTTTTCAGGAATCCGGGAATTGGAGAACTACTATCTGCGAACCATTGATGCTTATGGTTGCAATACGGTGTATTCTGAAAAATGTATCGACTGTCATGCAAGAGAAGTACGCAAGTGTAATGGCGGCTGTCTGGCATTTAAAATCAAAGACATTCTTGCTCTGAGGGATTTTGCCCAAAAAGGGATGGAGAAGCACCGAAATAACAGTGAGGAGGCGGTATAGTGTTTTGTCTGAATTTGTGTGAGATTTTTTGTGAAAATCTGCTAGAGGGAAAGAGACTGGAAACTTTGGCAAAACTGGCACTTGAAAATAGTGGATGTAAAAGTGAAGAGGACTGGGGGAGAATCTATGCAGGATCTTCCTTTTGCAGCCAGTATTTTTTACATATAAATAGATGGAATGAGTTGATACAGTACTGCCGGGAGAAAGGATGGAAGATGACGTTAACCATTCCGGTATTTACCCAGAAAGATTTGGATACAGCAAAAGAGAGGATTCATCAGGTCTTACAGGAGGGCGAGGGAGTAATTGATGAGATTACTGTCAACGATATAGGAATGCTGCGTTATCTGGCAAATCAATATCCCCACAGACTCAATCTGGGGAGATTGTTTTTCAAAGACCCACGGGATGCGAGGGTGCGGGGCTATTCCGATGGTTCCATGACACCGGCATGGCTTTCTTCTGTGACATACATGATGGAGGGACTGGGAATCGAAAGAGAGAAGATTGGCGGCATTGAACTGGATCGGATGAGCCATGAGATAAATCTTAACGGTTGTGAATTAGATGGACTGACGCTGGGGATACACGGTCCTTTCTGTTATATGTCCACAGGAAATATCTGCAAATTTGCTTCCATACCGAAGCCTTTAGAGCAGAAATTCCGCCCGAATACCCGGTGTGGGATGGAGTGCGCAAAAATCAGCGAGAAGTATCGGGAGAATTTCGGAGGAAAGACAGTAGATATTCTCCGGTACGGAAGAACCGTCTACTATTATGAGGACGGAAGTCAGGTTGTTGGGAAAGAGACAGACCGGGAAATTTATTTTCCGGTGGTAGAGATTAAGGAAGTGGCAAAGGAGGGCGTGTAGATGAAAGTTCTGGTGCCTTTGAACAGTGCAGAATATTTGGAGAAATTCGTGGAAGCCGGAGCAGATGAACTCTATCTGGGATTTTATGATGAAAAATGGTTTCAACAGTTCGGTGAATACTGCGATATCAACCGTATGTCGGGATTTAAGCAGAATGCGAACAGATATGATTTTCATCAGATGATTGAGTTGGCAAAGAGAATCAAATCTTTAGGACGGAGTGCTTTTGTCACCATGAATGCAAACTGTTATGGACAAGCCCAGGTTGCCTATATGGAAAAAGAATATTTTCCAATGTTAAAAGAGGCAGAGGTGGATGGACTGATTGTATCGGACATTCATCTGGCAAAGGCAGCCCATGCTTATGGGATTCCGACGGTGGCAAGTACCATGTGTGCTATTTATAATTCAGATATTGCAGACTATTTTTATGATGAGGGTATAAAAAGAATCATTTTACCGAGAGATTTATCGCTGGATGAGATTGCGGATATCTGTAAAGTACGGGATGATATGGAATATGAAGTGTTCTTTATGCGCAATGGCTGTGTACTTTCCGACTGCTATTGTCTGGGAATGCACCGCAGAGAATGCGGAGCCACCTGTGGTTTTTTGAGGAGCCATGGAAAACTTTTCGTAACAGATGCAAAAGATTTTGGAGAGAAACAGAAAATTGATACCAACGATTATCTGTATAACAATCATTTTCATCATGACGCCTGCGGCATGTGTGCGCTGTATCGAATGAAACAGATGGGAATCAGTGCATTGAAGATTGTGGGAAGAGCAGACCGATACGAGTCGGTGTGTGAGGATATCCGCCTGACCAAACGAAACCTTGCCATCGTAGATGCCTGTGGCAGTGAGGAAGAATATTTAGAGCAGATGGTGTTCCCGGCACATGCTCAGAAAAAATGTATGTGGGGATTCTCCTGTTATTATCCGGAAGTGAGGTTTTAAGGAATGGATTATTTATCTCATAATGTGGCGGTAAATTTAAAAAGAATCCGAACCTCAAAAGGAATGAGCCTTGATGTAGTATCGGAGCAGACCGGAGTGAGCAAGAGCATGCTTGCCCAAATCGAAAGGGGAGGTGCGAACCCGTCCCTCGGTGTATTAGGGAAAATTGCAAGCGGTCTTAGAATTACTTTTCAGGAACTGATTAGTTCCCCACCAATGGACTCCTGCCTTGTAAAAGTGGCAGACACCATACCGACAAAAGAATTGGAAGGACAATACCGTGTCTGGACCTGTTTTCCCTTTGAAGATAACAGAATGGTTGAGATATATCGAATTGAAATTGAGCCGGGTGGGGTGTATGTGAGCGGAGGTCATGGAGAGAAGACCAGAGAATACATTGCGGTATTGGAAGGAACGGTAACCATCGAATGTAAGGGAGAGAAAAATGACGTTTCCAAAGAGGAGGTATTCCGGTTTGAGACAGACCAGACACATTCCTACCGGAACCTTTTAGAAGAGCGGGCGAGTTTTATGTGCTTCTTTTTGGATTACCGCTAAACGATGTATAATATAATAAACAAATATACAAAAGGAATTTGAATGTGATAGTATCAGCAGCAAAATATTGACACATACTATAAGTTGTGATATTGTAAAAATATCCAATATAAAAGACGTTCACTTTAAGCAGAGAGGCTTGCATTTTGTAAGAATCTCTGCTTTTTTTATCAAACAAAAAAGGAGAGAGAAAAATGAAAGACAACACCATCGACTTTTCCTATTATCTTCCAGTCAACATTGTTTTTGGGTGTGGAAAAGTAGACAACACCGGAGAATTGGCAAAACCATATGGTAAAAAAGCATTGATTGTTACCGGAAAGAGCAGTGCAAAGAAATCGGGACTCTATGACAGAGTGGCAGAGAGTTTGAAAACAGCAGGTCTTGAGCATGTTCTCTTTGACAAGGTTTCCCAGAATCCGCTGACTACTACAGCAGAAGAAGGAGCCGAATTTGCCAAAGCAAACGGATGTGATGTGGTAGTTGCGATTGGCGGAGGAAGTATTATGGACTGTGCAAAGGCAATCGCATTTCTAGCTGTGAATGAAGGTGACATTAACGACTATATATTTAATAAAAAACAAAGCGACACGGCACTTCCAATGGTATTGATTCCGACTACCTGTGGTACCGGTTCTGAAGGAAACGGTTTTGCCGTTCTGACAAACCCGGAAAACGGAGATAAGAAATCCCTGCGCAGTAATGCGATTATTGCAAAAGTTTCCATTGTAGACCCGGAATGTATGATGACTATGCCTAAAAAAGTCTTAGCCTCTGTTGGATTTGATGCATTGTGTCACTGCATGGAGTCCTATACCTCCAAAATTGCTCAGCCGTTTTCCGATGCTTTGGCATTGTATGCAATGTCATTGATTGCTGATAATCTGGTAGATGTATATCAGGGAAAATCAGGAAAAGAAGGATGGGAGAAGATTACATTAGCAAGTACCATCGGAGGTATGGTTATCAATATTGCCGGAGTCACGCTTGCTCACGGCATGGAACATCCTGCCAGCGGTTTAAAGGATATCGTACATGGACATGGACTGGCAGCTCTTACCCCGGTTATTATAGAGAATTCCTACAAGGGAAATCCTGCTAAATTTAGAAAAATTGCAAGAATTTTTGGCGAAACGGAAGCAGAAGACTGTGCACCTGCAATTCGGAAGTTTTTAAGCCAGCTGGATTTAGGGTATACCTTATCAGACCTTGGAATAGAGGAGAAAGATATTCCATGGATGGCAGAAAACT
>JBJELL010000054.1:0-4251 GCA_051879115.1 Lachnospiraceae bacterium | reverse complement strand
TTGATGCAGAGCAATTGAAGAAGTTAGCAGAGCCATTGCTTAAGACAGAGTATGGTCAGTATCTGATGGATGTTGCGAATGGATTGTAAGATGGAAAAACAGACTTCTTATTCTGTATTAATGTCCGTATATCACAGAGAAAAGGCGGAATATTTTGAAGAAAGTATTGACAGTATGCTGAATCAGACAATTCCGCCAACAGATTTTGTTATTATGTGTGATGGACCCTTGACGGATGAATTGGATGAAGTTATTGAACGCAAAGTTAGAGAGAATGGAGAAATCTTTCAGATTGTCCGCCTGCCGTTCTGTGGTGGTCTTGGGAATGCACTGGCAGAGGGAATCGGTCATTGCAGAAATGAACTGGTAGCCAGGATGGACAGTGATGATATTAGTGTTAAGAACCGTTGTGAGGAGCAGTTGAAGGTTTTTAACAAAAAGAATCCTGCGATTGTCGGCGGCTGGATTACAGAGTTTGAAGGCACAGTAAGCAATCAAAAGAATCAACGGCATGTACCGGAGACAAGTGGGGAAATACGGGAATTTGCAAAACGGAGAAATCCTTTCAATCATCCCTCTGTTATGTTTCAAAAGGAAGCCGTATTAAAGGCAGGAAACTATCAGGATTGTAAAGGTTTTGAGGATTACTATCTATGGGTACGGATGTTAAAACAGGGTGTAGAAGCCTATAATATCCAAAAAGTGTTAGTGTACATGAGAACCGATGCCGGAATGTATGAACGCAGGGGAAGTCTGGGATATGCATGTCAGGCATGGAAAGCCCGGTGGAAAATACATAAAATGGGTTATTCAGGTCTGGGAGATTTTTTAATATCGGCTGGGGGACAGGTATTAGTATCCATTGTCCCACTTAAGCTAAGAACAGAAATATACAAAAAAATTTTGCGTAAGAAGCTGTAATAAATGAGGAACGGAAGATGTATCAGCAAGAAGAGATTAGAAGAGTGCAGGAGCATCTTTTAGATATATTAAAAGAGATTATTAAAGTATGTGATGAGTTGGGAATAGAATATTTTCTCATGGGCGGAGCTGCTCTAGGAGCAGTACGGCATGGTGGATTCATTCCATGGGACGATGATTTGGATATAGGGATGACAAGGGAGAATTACAATCTCTTTCTGGAGAAAGCTCCAAAGTATTTAAGAAAGGATTTATTTCTTCAGACATACCATACGGAACCCAAATCCCCGTTTTATTTTGCTAAGGTACGAAAAGCAAATACGGAATTTGTAGAATACTACTGTAGAGATATGGATATTCATTCCGGAATCTATGTGGATATTTTTCCTTACGATAGCGTGCCGGATAATGCAAAAGAAAGAAAATCCTATTATAAGAGTGCAAAACGCTGGCTGAACCTTTATATAGCAAAGGAAGTTACAGGGACAAGTACAACATATACGGGATTTAAGAAAATGATTTATGGATGTATCAGAAATATACTCCATATTGTGACAAAACCGATACCGAAGAAATATTTGTATTATAATCTGGATAAAAGACTTCAGCGGTATAATCAACAACCAACCACATATTTAGGTTACGGTGGACTGCCAAAGATTCAGGTTAGAAGAAAAAATATTGAACAATATGGATGGATTGACTTTGAAGGAATACGGATTAAATGTCCATATAATCTGGAAGAATATTTAGAGGATAATTATGGAAATTATATGCAACTTCCACCCGAAGATGAACGCAAAGGACATGCACCATATAGATTAAAGGTATAAAATTGACAAAAACAGATGCAGATGCTATTATAAAAAACATTGTCAAATAGGAGTAGATAGATGAGCAGATTTAAACGAGATATAAAGAAATTCTGGGAATATGGAATATATTCAGGAAAATCCATGCTGAAATCAGAAATTGCAGATTCCCATTTGAGCTGGCTGTGGTGGATTCTGGATCCATTGCTTTTCATGCTGGTATATTCATTCCTTGCAATGATAGTATTCCAAACAAGGGAGAAATATTTTTCCGCATTTATTTTTGTAGGTCTTTCAGTTTGGACATTTTTCTCAAAAACCCTTAAACAGAGTGTAAGACTGGTAACACGCAATAGTGCAATAGTATCAAAAGTATATATACCAAAATATATACTGATATTTATTCAGATTTTTGTAAATGGATTCAAGATGGGAGTTTCCTTATTGCTTGTAGTAGGAATGATGTTAATATATCGGGTGCCAATTACAATCAATATTTTATATATTATCCCATTATTTATAGTATTGTTTTTGGTAACATTTGGAATCAGTACATTTTTCCTGCATTTTGGAGTTTTTGTGGATGATTTGTATAATGTAATCAATGTTTTGCTGAGATTGGTATTCTATATGTCGGGAATTTTCTTCTCCGTAGAAAAAAGAGTTCCCGCACCGTTTAATGCAATTTTATTAAAATGTAATCCGGCAGCCTATATTATTGATAGCCTTAGAAAATGTATGCTTTATAGTACCACTCCGGATATATGGGTGATGATAATTTGGTTTGTAATAGGAATTGTATTATCGGTAATAGGAATCAGAATAATCTATAAATATGAAAACAGTTATGTGAAGGTGATCTAGTGGACAATAACAAGAATGCAATTGAAGTAAAAGATTTAAAAATACGTTATAGATGTTTAAAAAAAATGTCAATAAAAAGCAGTCTCCTAAAATTAAGAAAGAGCAAGGTAGAGACCTTTGAAGCGGTGAAGGGAATTTCGTTTGACGTTCCAAAAGGAAGTATTATGGGAATAGTAGGCAAGAATGGAAGCGGAAAGTCGACACTGTTAAGGGCGATTGCAGGAATTTTTGCTCCGGACGAAGGAAGTATAGATTTGCACGGCTATTCTGTTTCCCTGCTTTCCATAGGAGTAGGATTTCAGAAAAAACTGACAGGAAGAGAGAATATCCTTCTTTCAGGAATGCTGTTAGGTTTTAGTGAAGATCAGGTACGGGAAAAAATGAATGAAATTATTGAATTTTCAGAGTTGGGTGATTTCATAGACCGTCCGGTAAAGACATATTCTAGTGGAATGTATTCCAAACTGGCGTTTTCCATTACAGCCATATTGGAAACAGACATCATGCTTGTAGATGAGGTACTGAGTGTAGGAGACAGTAAATTCAAGAAAAAGAGTTTTAAGAAAATGAAACAGTTGATTTCTAATGAGGACAGAACAGTAATCATTGTTTCTCACAGCAGCAGTACCTTAAGAATGTTATGTGATACCATATTGTGGCTGCATGATGGGGAAATTAAGATGCAGGGACCAGTGGAGGAAGTACTGCCATTATATGAAGAATTCATGTCTTAGGAGGACAAGGTGGAAAAAGTAGAAGATATACGACAGATATGTGAGATACAGTATGAACTGTTAAAAAAGTTTACAGATTATTGTGACGCACATCAGTTAAGGTATAATCTGACGGGGGGAACCCTGCTAGGGGCTGTTCGTCATAAAGGATTCATTCCGTGGGATGATGATGTGGACGTAGCAATGCCAAGACCGGATTATGAGAGATTTTTAAAGATTTCCGGTGGAAAACTGGATGAATACACAGAGGTTTCGGTCTTTGAGAATAATGTGCACCATTCCAGACTGTTTATGCGCGTAGTGGATAATAGAACTCTGTATAGACACAAATATTATCAAAGTCAGTATGAGCATCATTTAGGAATTGATGTTTTTCCAATCGATGGTGTTCCATCGAATAAAAAAGAGAGAAAGAAATATTTCCGGCAGATTGCATTCTGGAAACAGATGTTTTCTTTATCACAGTCGGCATGGGGAAAGAGTACCAATCCTTTCAGAGCAGTAGCAAAAACTCTAGCAAGCATACCGGCAAGAATCATGGGAAGAAATTACATCTATCAAAAGGTTATGAAAATTGTAGAAAAGTATCCCTTTGAAGATAGTCAACTGATTGGAATTACGACAGGTGTATATCTGGAAAAAGAAGTGTGCAAAAAGACAGATTTTTATCCGGAATGTGAAGTGGAGTTTGAAGGATGCAAGTTCAAAGCACCAGGCTGCATTGATAAGTATTTAAAAGGTCTGTATGGAGATTATATGCAGCTTCCACCGGAAGAAAAAAGAATCAGAAAACATTCGTTTGAAGTATATAGAAAGTAAAAGAAAGAGAGGAAAAAAAGATGAATGTAGAAGCATTATTTCATGAAATTGAAAATCTGGGAATTGATTTTTATACGGGAGTACCAGATTCACAGTTAAAG
>JBJELL010000053.1:0-4252 GCA_051879115.1 Lachnospiraceae bacterium | reverse complement strand
GTTTCTTTGTACAAAATATTTCCCTGTCCAAAGGTCACCTCGATTCCAAAACGCTCCAAAATTAGACTATGTAAAATCTCAAGCTGTACCTCTCCCATAATCTGTACGTGGATTTCCTGAAGATTTTCATTCCAGACGATATGAAGCTGTGGCTCCTCCTCTTCTAATTGGCGAAGCTTCGGTAAAAGAACTGCCGGTTCAACACCCTCTTGTGGTTCAATCCGGTATGTCAGCACCGGTTCTAAAACCGGAATATAGACGCCCTTTTCCATTCCCATCCCCTCGCCCGGACGGGTATTATTTAATCCCGTTACGGCACAGATACATCCTGCCTCTGCCTCATTGACCACCTCAAATTTTTCTCCCGAATAAATCCGAATCTGATTCACTTTTTCTCCATCTAATACGGATTTTACAGGCAGAGTCCCACCTGTAATCTTAAGATAGGTCAAGCGGTTTCCCTGTACATCTCTGGCAATTTTAAATACCTTAGCACCAAAATCTTTCGAATAGGAAGGGATAATAGCAAGTTCCGTCATTTCATCTAAGAAGTTTTCCACACCGTCTAGTCGGAGTGCCGAACCAAAGAAACATGGGAAAATCTTACGTTTTAAAATCAGATTCTTTATATTATCTTCTTCTATGACACCCTTTTCTAAAAATTCCTCTAAGGCAGACTCCTCACAGACCGCCGCTTCTTCGTAGAATTCTTCATCCCGCTCTCTGTCAAACCCAAGACAGCCTTCATTCAGATTCGCTTTTAACTCTGCCATAAGTGCATCTCTGTCTGTGCCTTCCTGATCCATCTTATTTACAAAAAGAAAGGTAGGAATCTCATATTTTTTCAAAAGATTCCAGAGGGTTTTCGTATGTCCCTGCACTCCGTCTGCTCCACTGATTACAAGAATTGCATAGTCTAACACCTGTAAGGTTCTCTCCATTTCCGGAGAAAAATCCACATGCCCCGGTGTATCTAACAGAGTAATCTCCACATCTCTATGATGAAAGACCGCCTGCTTAGAAAAAATTGTAATGCCCCGCTCTCTTTCTAAGGCATAGGTATCTAGATAAGCGTCTTTATTATCCACCCTTCCCATTTTCCGAATGGCTCCGCTTACATATAACATACCCTCAGATAGTGTTGTTTTACCGGCATCTACATGTGCTAAAATTCCTATTACAATTCTTTTCATCTTCTTTTACTCCAATTCAAATGCCCCTGTATATAACTGATAGTATTTTCCCTTTTCGGCTATCAGGTCCTCATGGGTTCCTCTCTCAATAATGCGTCCCTGTTCTAATACCATAATTACATCAGAATTACGTACCGTAGACAGTCTGTGTGCAATAACAAATACGGTTCTGCCCTTCATCAACGCATCCATTCCCTTTTGCACGATGGCTTCTGTTCTCGTATCTATGGAAGAGGTTGCCTCATCCATAATCATAACCGGCGGGTCGGCAACGGCTGCTCTTGCAATCGCAAGAAGCTGTCTTTGACCCTGTGACAGGTTATCTCCATTTCCACTGATTCTCGTCTCATAGCCTTCCGGAAGTCTTGTGATAAAATCATCGGCTCCCGCTAATTTTGCTGCCTTTATACATTCTTCATCCGTTGCATCTAACTTTCCATAGCGGATATTGTCCATAACCGTTCCGGTAAACAGGTTGGTGTCCTGTAAAATAATTCCAAGAGAACGCCTTAAATCCGCTTTTTTTATCTTATTGATATTAATTCCATCATAACGGATTTTTCCGTCTGCAATATCATAAAAACGATTAATCAGGTTGGTAATTGTAGTCTTACCCGCTCCGGTTGCTCCCACGAATGCCACCTTCTGTCCCGGCTGGGCATAGAGAGTAATGTTATGCAGAACCGTCTTATCTTCCTCATAGCCAAAGTCTACATCAAAGAGTCTTACATCTCCTGCAAGTCTTGTATAAGTAACGCTTCCATCTGACGTATGAGGATGTTTCCATGCCCACATACCGGTACGCTCTCTACTCTCAATCAGATTTCCGTTTTCCTCTTTGACATTGACTAATGTTACATAGCCTTCGTCCGTTTCCGGCTTTTCATCAATTAAATCAAAGATACGCTTCGCTCCTGCCATACCCATGACAACTGCATTGACCTGCTGGGAAACCTGATTGACATTACCTGCAAACTGCTTTGTCATATTCAAAAACGGCACTACAATACTGATGGCAAGTGGAAGCCCGGAGATACTCACATTCGGTACCTTCAACATCAAAAAGATTCCCCCTGCTAATGCCACAACAACATAGAGAATGTTTCCAATATTATTTAGGATTGGTCCGAGGGTATTGGCATATTTATTTGCCCTTTCCGAGATTTCAAACAATTCCTCATTCAGTTTATCGAAATCAGCCTTGCTCTCTTTTTCATGACAAAATACCTTCACCACCTTCTGACCATTCATCATTTCTTCGATATATCCCTCCATCTTACCGATGGACTCCTGCTGACGAACAAAGTACTTTGCAGAACCTCCTCCGACTTTTTTTGTTACCCGCACCATGATGACAATTCCCACAACTACGACCAACGCCATCCAGAGACTGTAATACAGCATGAGGGCAAAAATCGTTATTACGGTTACTCCCGAAATCATAAGCTGTGGAATACTCTGGGAAATCAACTGCCGCAAGGTATCAATATCATTGGTGTAGTAACTCATGATATCTCCATGATTGTGTGTATCAAAATATTTTACCGGAAGATTCTGCATCCCGTTGAACATTTTCTCGCGGAATTTTTTCAAAGACCCCTGGGTAATAATTGCCATTAAGCGGGTATAGGCAAATCCCGCCGCAAGGGATAGAAGATACAGAACCCCCAGGATTGCCGTCCATCTTAAAATCGAAGATGAGACACCCTCCCAGTTACCACTTCTCCAGTTCTGTTCTATAAGAGAAATAATATTCTGCATAAAGATTGCCGGAATAGAAGACACCACTGCATTGAACAGAATACAGAATATTACAACGGGCATTAAAACCGGATAGAAGGATAGAAGCGTCTTTAGGATTCTTCCAAACACCCCTTTTTGCTTTTCTTTTTTAGGCATCTTCTCCACCTCCCTTATTCTGGGAAGCATATACTTCCTGATATATATGATTCTCTCTTAAGAGTTCTTCATGGGTTCCTATCGCCTGTATCGTTCCACCGTCCATAACAAGAATCTTATCCGCATCCTCCACAGAAGAGATTCTCTGGGCAATGATAATCTTCGTCGTCTCCGGTATATACTCCTTAAATGCCTTCCTTATCATGGCGTCCGTCTTCGTATCGACTGCACTTGTGGAATCGTCTAAAATCAATACCTTTGGCTTTTTCAAAAGTGCCCTTGCAATACAAAGTCTCTGCTTCTGTCCGCCGGAGACATTGGCACCTCCCTGCTCAATATAGGACTCATACTGCTTTGGAAACTGCATGATGAATTCATCTGCCTGAGCAAGTTCACAGGCTTCCTTCATCTCCGCTTCATCGGCATCCTCTTTTCCCCATCTTAAGTTATCTATGATACTTCCGGAAAAAAGAATGTTTTTCTGCAAGACTACGGCAACCTGATTGCGCAAAGACTCAATATCATAGTCCCTTACATCCACACCGCCGACTTTTATACATCCTTCCGTTGCATCATACAGACGTGGAATAAGCTGTACCAAAGAAGATTTTGAAGAACCGGTTCCTCCGATAATTCCAATGGTTTCCCCACTTTTGATATGCAGGTTAATATCTGCAAGAGCTTTTCGTTTTGCCTTCTTAGAATAACGGAAGCTGACGTTTTCAAAATCTATGGAACCATCGGCAACCTCATAAATTGGATTTACCGGATTTGTAAGGGTACTTTCTTCTTTTAAGACTTCCACAATACGGTGTGCCGACTCATTTGCCATCGTAATCATGACAAAGACCATCGAAAGCATCATCAGACTGCTTAAAATCTGAAAGCTGTAGGTCAAAAGTGCTGAAAACTGTCCCACATCCAGCTCCAGTCCTCTGGAGGTAATAATGGTATAGGAACCAAAAGAAAGTACAAAAATCATAACCGTATACAGACAAAACTGCATCATTGGATTGTTCCATGCTAGAATCTTTTCCGCTTTTGTAAAATCCCGGCACACGTCTTCTGCCGCATATCCGAATTTTTCCTTCTCATACTCTTCCCGTACATAGGATTTCACAACACGGATTCCTTTCACATTCTCCTGTATGGAATTGTTA
>JBJELL010000052.1:0-4256 GCA_051879115.1 Lachnospiraceae bacterium | reverse complement strand
GGTATCTAAAAGAAGAAGAGGAACGGTTAGATAAGAGAAGCGAAGGGGCTTATCGAGCGACAAAAGAGGATATCCGAAATATGGTGAAGTTTATTAGCAGCTATTCCCTGTATGCCTATGAGGATGAGATGAAGAGAGGATTTATTACGATACAGGGTGGACATCGTATCGGAGTGGCAGGACAAGTTGTAATGGAAGAGGGGAAAATACGTAGTCTTTCTAATATCTATTTTTTAAATATCCGTGTGGCGAGGGAGAAGAGAGGGTGTGCGAAGGAGATTGTACCCTATCTGATACATAGAAACAGCATTTATAATACACTCTTTGTTTCTCCGCCGGGGGTGGGAAAGACCACCTATCTTAGGGATGTGATTCGGATTCTTTCGAGTGGAACAGAGAGACTGCATGGAATGAAGGTAAGTATTATAGATGAGCGTTCCGAGATTGCAGCCTGTAAGCAGGGAATTCCCCAAAATGATGTCGGTCCCCGGAGTGATGTACTAGATGGGTGTCTAAAGTCCTTTGGGATGCTACTTATGCTTCGTTCCATGGCACCTCAGGTCATTGCAGTGGATGAGATTGGAAGCAGGGAGGACTGTAGTGCCATGGAGCAGGCAATCTATTCGGGGAGCAAGATTTTAGGAACGGTACATGCCTATGATATGAAGGAACTGTCACAGAAAAAATATTTAAAACAGATGATAGAACAGCAGATGTTTGGAAGAATCGTTTTGCTGGAAAAAGGTGAGAATGGCAGGAGAAGATTTCATATTTATAATGAAAATTTAGAGAAGATATGTTAAAAATCGTAGGAAGTATGCTGATATTAACTGCATCTGTAGGAGGGTGCCTCAGCTATATGAACCGTTTTAAGGAGCAGGAAAGACAGCTTTTAATCATCAAAGAACTACTGATTATTTTAGAAAAACAATTAGAATATATCAGACTTCCCCTTGCAGAGATAGTGGAAGAAATGGCAAAAAAAGCGGGAGCACCCTTTAAACTACCTTTGATGGAATTTACAAAAGAACTGTCAAAGCACCGGACAGAGGATGTGGAAGCTCTGTGGAAAGAGAGCCTGAACAATCACAAAGAAGAGTTTTGTTTAAGCCGGGAAGAATTTGGAATTCTGTTAGATATTGGAAGACTCTTAGAGCCGACAGACAGCAGAAGCCAGGTGGCTTCGGTAGAACTGTACAAAAACCGCGTAGATGAGAAAATACAAAAGATATGGGCAGAGAGGGGAGATAAACAAAAGGTATATCAGAGTGTCTGTCTTCTTGGCGGGCTGGTACTGATTATTGTTTTACTGTAAGGAGGATATATGAGTGTAAATCTGATATTTAAAATTGCGGCGATTGGAATTATTGTTACAATTCTCAACCAGGTATTAAAGCATAGCGGCAGGGAGGAACAGGCGTTTTTGACCAGTCTTGCAGGGCTTTTGCTGGTGCTGTTCTGGATTGTACCCTATATCTATGAGTTATTTGCAACCATGAAGGAATTATTTGCATTATAGGTGAAGAATGGATATTTTAAAAATTGCCATGATTGGCGTAACCGGAGTATTTTTGGCAATCCCGTTGAAATCATACAAGGCAGAGTACGGAATGTTAATCAGTCTTGGAACCTGTATCTGTATCTTTGTCTATCTGATTACAAAATTAGAGATTGTTATCGACTACATAGGAAGAATAGAAACCGTTCTGAATATGGATGGAGATTATATTAAACTGTTGTTGAAAATGATGGGAATTACCTATGTGTCCCAGTTTGCAGCAGAAATCTGTAAGGATGCGGGATATCAGGCAATCAGTTCTCAGATTGAAATGTTTGCTAAAGTCTCGATTCTATTTGTCAGCATGCCGGTACTGATAGCGCTTTTGCAGACGGTGGGGGAATACCTATGAGAAGATTTTTAAGTTTTTTTGCCGGAGTTCTGTTCTGCTTTCTACTTCTTCCCATGCAGGTGCAGGCAGAAGAAGAGGTAGATTTTGAAACCGAAAGAAAAGAGATGATGAGTTATTTAGAAAAAGAAGATATCTTTCAGGAGTTGGATGGATTTGCAGATGAACAGACCGGAATATCCTTTTCCGGGCTGATAGAGAGTATCTCTAAAAACGGTGTTATGGACAGTCTGACTGCCATAGGAACCTATATAAAACAGGTTTTTACAAAGGAACTGGAAGCGAATCGGAAAAACCTGATGCAGGTGGTCATTCTCGTACTGGTATTCAGTATTTTACAGAATTTTTTAGGATTGGTTGAAAATTCCTATATTACGGAACTGTGCTATGTGCTGACATATCTGATTGTGATGCTGTTTATGTTAAAATCCTTTTCCACCACGGCAGAGGTGGTCTATGATATGTTGGATAAATCCATTGCATTTATGAGGATGCTGCTGCCGGCCTATCTTGCAGTCATGGTATTTGCAGGGGGAGCGATGAGTGCCATGGCATTTTATGAACTGACCTTTTTTATTCTCTATGGAATAGAAGTGGTTATGATGTATCTGCTTCTGCCTCTGGCGGATATTTACGTACTCTTTTATCTGTCGAATTATATCTTAAAAGAAGAGATGTTTTCTAAGACAGCGGAACTGATAAAAGATATTTTTAAATGGGGAGCGAAGATTATACTGACACTGGTGATTGGACTAAATGTAGTCGAAGGGATGATTGCACCTGCAATGGACTATGCAAGCCGTACTACCGTTACAAAATCCTTAGGATTGATTCCCGGAATTGGAGGGGCAGCGGCGGCAATCAGTGATATTTTCATCGGTTCCGGTATGGTGATTAAAAACAGTGTGGGAGTGGCGGCTATTTTTCTGCTTTTCGTAATTACCATGGTACCGTTTTTTAAAGTGCTGATTATTACGCTGATGTATAAGTGCATGGCTGCCTTTTTAGAGCCGGTGGCAGATAAGAGAATCAGCAAGGCAATGTCTGGGATGGCAGAGGGAGGAAGTATGTTAATGAGGGTGATTACAACCACCGTATTTATGATTTTCATTACGGTAGCAATGATGTGTACCACATCCTCTATGATGGCATAAGGAGGCAATATGGAGGCAGTTTTAGCATGGATTAAGAATTTTTTACTGTTGTATTTTCTATTGACGCTGATTCTGTATTTAGTGCCAAAAGAATCCTACCGCAAATATATGCGGTTTGCAGCAAAGATGATTTTAATGGTGGTCCTGTTTTTACCGCTGTTAGATAAAATCAGCAGTGAAGAGAATTTTTTTGCCTTAATAGAAGAAATGGGGAATTATCGGGAGGATGAGCATGAAATTCAGATAGAAGAATGGGAGGAATTGCAGGATGAATACGTTAAAGAACGCAGCGGATATTATCAAAAACATTTTGGGGAATCGGAATAATCTTTTGATTTTAGCACTTATCGGAGTGTTGGTGTTGATTCTTGCAATGCCCAGTGGAGAGTCAAAGGAAGAGACTTCCTATACGGCAAAAAAAGAAAGCGAAAATGAACAGGATGAACTAGAAACACGTTTAGAGCGGATTTTAAAAAATACGGAAGGGGTGGGGGAAGTGCGGGTTATGATTACAGGGAAAGAAGAAGGGGAGAGTTTTACAAAGGAAGAGAGTGGAGAAAATGATGTGGAAGGTGTCGTAGTGGTAGCAGAGGGAGCTGAGAATCCAAATGTGAAGAAAAAAATACAGGACATCGTATTAGCATTATTTCCCATTGAGGCTCATAAAATAGAAATAGTAAAAATGAAAGCGGAGTAGGAGGCAGCATGAAAAAAATATTTAAGAAAAACCAACTGATTATTACAGGGCTTGCACTAATGATAGCTGCGGCAGGATATTTAAGCTACAGCAGCAAGGGAATTACGAATGAGGCAAAAAAAGAAGAAAATCAGAATCTTGCAAAAGAGGAATATGAAATTTCAGATGAGGATATTGCAGAAGGTGACATTTTTACAGATACTGAGGATACAGAGGAAACGGCAAAGGCAGAGGATAACGGAGAGGATAAGGACACAGAGGCCACAGTTGCAGATGCAGAGGGAATGACCACGGAAGAAGCAGAAGAAGCAAATCCGGGAGAGGCTGTTCTTACCAGTACAGGAGCGGCAACCGTAGATTTTGCAGCAGAAGCAAAGTTATCCAGAGAACAGGTGCGTTCTAAGAATAAGGAATCTTTATTAGAAATTATCAATAACAAAGAACTCGAACAGGCAAGCAAACAGGCTGCCATTGACCAGATGGTAAAGATGACCGATG
>JBJELL010000051.1:0-4258 GCA_051879115.1 Lachnospiraceae bacterium | reverse complement strand
CTTAATACCAACGACACAATCAATCTCAGGCATCAGGTTCTTAATTGGCAGATTTTCTTCCAATTCTTCTGTTTCTTCTGTCTTTTTGTTCTGCATCTTCGATGCGAGATATTTCTTTAAAACTGCCAGCAAATCTGCTGTATGAAGCGGTTTTGTCAGACTGTCATCAAATCCGTTCTTTTCGTAAAAATCCGTATTAAAAGCCACAGAATTTGCTGTAATTGCCACAATCGGAACATTTTTGGCATTTTCCATCTGTCGTAGCCTCTTGAGAGTTTCAATTCCATCCATCTCAGGCATCATATGGTCTAAAAAGATAATATCGTACTTTCTCTGCTCCACTAAATGAAGTGCCTCTTTTCCACTTAATACCATTTCCGGCTCAATCTCATAAAGCTGCATCAATCCCTGCTCCACCTTCAGATTGGATTCCATATCATCCACAAGAAGCACATGTGCTCCCGGAAACGCCACATGAATCTGGTCTAGGAAACCGTTGCTCTCCATATGGTTCACCGCTTTTTCTTTCGTCATATCCTGTAAAATAAGCGGTTCGCTGTCTGCTATCTCCTGATAGAAGGAAGCCATGAAGGTGGTTCCCTCATCCAGTCTGCTCTGTACCTGAATATCTCCTCCCATGATTTTTACAAGATTCATGGTAATATTAAGTCCCAGTCCGGCACCAAATACCGTCTCCATCTTAGGATTCTTACAACGCATAAAACGTTTAAAAATATTCTCTCTGTCATTTTCACTCATACCGATTCCGGTATCTTTAACGGTAAGAAGTACTTTAAAACGTCCATCCTCTTCTTTTTCTCCACTTAAGCGAAGCGTAATATTTCCACATTCCGTATACTTGATGGCATTTCCCAACAGGTTCTGAAATATCTCCTTTACCCTCATACGATCCCCAAAGAAGGCTTTTGGAAAACCGGGTTCTACCTCTACCTTATAATCTAAATTCTTCTTGTTAATCCGCATATAGACCATATTGGAAATCTCATAGAGAATCTCTTCCATTATGTACATCTCATGAGATAATTCCATCGTACCAGACTCTAACTTTGAGATATCCAAAAGGGTGTTAATCATCTCTAAAACACCCTCTCCTTCATGGTAGATGGTCTTTAGCGGAGCCTCTAAATCCTTCGCCGTATTTTTGCGCAAGGCTATCTCACTCATTCCTAGAATGGTATTCAATGGAGTACGGATTTCATGGGTCACATTGGTTAAAAACTTTGTCTTCTGGTTATTCGCTTTTTCTGCCTGATCTTTTAAACGCTCCGATTCTCTGATATGCTCCTCTAACGAAGTTACATCATAAACCGTAATGGCATAACCGTTCAACATGTTGTTCTGACTTGATACCTCATAACGCTGACAGCTATAGACATGCTCTTTCCACTCCAGTCTATCCTGTTCTCCATCCAAAATTTCCTTTAAATCCTCATAACCCTCTAATGTTTCCCGTCTTTCTAACAGTTCTGCAAAATGCTCTCTCATAAAACGGTTTACTTCCAAAAAACGGTAGTCTCTGTCATAGATTAACAGACCACATTCCATTTCCTCAACAACCATGTCCTTTGCATCCTGAACAATGCCCAGATAATTGCATCTTATCATTGCATACATCAAAAGAAGACCCGAAATTCCCATACCATAGCATGCCGGATCATAAACACTTTTTACATCGAATAAAAACAGGACTGCAACTAATATCGGGACAAAGGCAACACACAACAGAATCAAAGCCCGTTTCCTGTTTCCCTCATTACTGTCCTTTCGCACCTTTCGGTAATAGTTTCCAGCCATAACAATCGTCCAGATAGAAGACAGGATGATTAAAAAGGCAAACAGATAATATCCAACTCCATGTTCAATCTGTAATTCCCACAGTCCCTTTTTATTTTTTATAACTTCTATTTTCTTATAAAACCAATGTACATACGGTGTGACAATCAAAGCGGCACAAAAAAAAGCATACAGTGCAATATGCAGTCCAAGGTACCATTTCTTTATCTTTGTCTTTGACACGCGTATCATATAAACTACATACAGTGCAAATAACAGTCCTACCATCAACACTGTGAAATTTTCATTGATAATACTAAGTTCTTTTACCGGAAAATACGGCATGAAAATCTCTATTGTCTGGGAAAAACAGTACAAAAGAGAGACCAGCATCTGTGCAAATACCAGTTTCTTATCCGTACCGTTTTCCTTTCCTGCAATATAGTATTCGGTGACTAAACAAATCACCATACAAATACAGTTTAAAATTACTGAATTTAACATCATAACTCTCCCAATACCATTGCAATTCTCTGTTTTATGTAATCCACTTTAAATGGTTTTACAATATAATCGTCCGCATGTATATCGCGGCATGCCAGCACCGTCTGTACGTCACTGGCACTGGATAAGAAGATAACCGGAATATTTCCCGGAATCTGCTGGCGGATTCTTTTCACCGTCTCAATTCCGTCCATGTTCGGCATTAAAATATCCATAAGAATCAGATGCGGTCTGCTCTTTTTCAAATACTCCAATGCCTCTTCTCCGGAACGGACAGCAATGATTTTATAGAGTCCGTCCAAGGCGGATTTTACGGAGCGGATGCTGGTTACCATATCGTCTACCACGAGAATGCTCTTAAGTTCCCTGCTCTTTCTCTCTTCTTCAAACTCTACCATTTCCTGCTCATCAATGGTCTTGGTATCTGCCTGATTGATGATGGTAATATTCATTCCTACAGATGAATCGCTCATATCCAGTTCTGTTCCATCTAAGAAACGAACTGTCGGTCTGAGTGGATTTCCCAAATGATTTTCAACAACAATCGCTTCTCTTCCATCAGAGAGGATGATACTGACTCCCTTTGGATAAACCGGAACCTTGTCCATAAACGCCTGTACGACAGTCTGATCAAACAAGGTGCCGCAGCCTCCCATCAGATATTCTAAAGACTCGGAATAAGAATATGCCTTTTTATACGCTCTCTCATTAGAAAGAGCATCGTATACGTCTGCCACATGAATGATCTTTGCAAACATGTGGATGGTATCCCCTGTCAGACCATTCGGATAACCGCTTCCGTCTTCATTCTCATGATGGCTTAATACTGCCGCCTTTACTCTGGATGGAATATTCCATTTTTCTTTTAACATATCATAGGACATCTGTGAATGACTTCTTAAGAGTTCATTTTCTTCCGGTGTCAGCTTGCCCGGTTTGTTTAAAATATCCTTGCTGATAGACAATTTTCCTAAATCATGGAAAATTGCTGCGGAACAAAGGTCTACCAAATCTTCGTTTGTATATCCCATTCCCATTCCAATTACAACAGAAAGAATTGCCACATTGACCGAATGACGGTAGGTATAGTCATCAAAGGTACGAAGATCTAACATATCCAAAGATATGGTATTTGCCTCTAAAAGCTGCTCTACAATCTTTTCAGCCACATTGACCGCTTCCTCTAAATCTAACTGCTGTAATGTTTCCACGGCATGATTCCTGAGTTCTACGGTAATTGCTTCCTGAATAACGATATCTTTTGTCAGCTCATCTTCGATATAGATTCCCGGATAGCCTCTTTCTCTGATTCTTTCAATCATCTCCTGGCTTAATAATTTTCCTTCTCGAAGCAATGTTCTTGTCTCATAGTCATAGATAGACTTCGCTAACATCATTCCGTTTTCTACTTTTTCTATTGGTACAAATCGCATTGTTTTCCCCCATATCAATTGTTCTTGAAAATATTTCGTGTTTTTTCGTTTCTTGCTCATAAAAGAATATCGCCATCTCTCAGATGACGATATTCTCTCTATTCTTTATTTCAAAAAGAAATCTTAAAATTTGCCTGCTTTTGCAGCTTCTTCTACTAATACGGCTACTGCAACAGTTGCTCCAACCATTGGGTTGTTACCCATTCCGATTAAGCCCATCATTTCTACGTGAGCCGGTACGGAAGAAGAACCAGCGAACTGTGCATCAGAGTGCATACGTCCCATAGTATCTGTCATACCGTAGGAAGCAGGACCTGCTGCCATGTTGTCCGGGTGGAGTGTACGTCCTGTACCACCGCCGGAAGCAACTGAGAAGTATTTCTTGCCCTGTTCGATACATTCTTTTTTGTATGTACCTGCAACCGGGTGCTGGAATCTTGTTGGGTTTGTAGAGTTACCTGTGATAGAAACATCTACACCTTCTTTGTGCATGATTGCAACGCCTTCGCAAACATCGTTTGCACCGT
>JBJELL010000050.1:0-4285 GCA_051879115.1 Lachnospiraceae bacterium | reverse complement strand
TATGGCAAAGAATATTTTAATTTGTGATGATGCAGCTTTTATGAGAATGATGATTAAGGACATTCTTACAAAAAACGGTTATAACATTGCAGGAGAAGCAGAGAATGGTGCAAAGGCAGTAGAAAAATACGCTGAGACAAATCCGGATCTGGTACTGATGGATATCACAATGCCGGAGATGGATGGAATTCAGGCTTTAAAGAAGATTAAAGAGAGCGATCCGAATGCATGTGTTATTATGTGTTCCGCTATGGGACAGCAGGCAATGGTTATTGAGGCAATTCAGTCCGGTGCTAAGGACTTTATTGTAAAACCGTTCCAGGCAGAACGTGTTCTTGAAGCTGTGAAAAAAGTAGTTGGTTAAAATGATATTATTGCAGATGAAAACTTCGTCTTTTAGCAGCTTTATGCAGTTGTTAGGAGTTCTGCTGATATTTGTTTTTGTCCTGATTATTACATATTTTACAACAAAGTGGATTGCAGGATATCAAAAGAGCAAGTCTTTTAATAAAAATCTGAGGATTATTGAGACTCTGCGTTTAGCACAGAACAAATATATACAGATTATTGAAGCAGGAGAGGTTTATTTAGTAGTCGGTATCGGCAAGGATGAGATTACGATGCTGACCACGTTGACGAAAGAACAGTTAAATGATATCGATACATATGAAGTGACAAAACAGACAGAGGCAGGAGAGAATTTTCAGGAAATTTTGAATAAACTCAAGGAACACCTGCCAAAGAAGTAGGCAGATAAAATGAAGAAGTTTAAAAAATGGTATTGTATCGCTTCTGTTATTTTTGCAACTGTAGTACTTGTGCTGGCTCTTTCCATGGGAGTTTCACAGACAGCATATGCAACCTCCGGAACAAAGACTGCGGAGGATATCAGTAAGGTAACAGGAGATGAAGATCAGGTAGGTGATGCAGCAGAAGATGTAAATAATGGTTTTTCTATTGCTTACAATAACGATGGAGGAAGCCTTTCTGCACCGATTAAAATATTACTGTTTTTAACAGTAATTTCATTAGCACCGTCTATTTTGATTATGCTGACCTCGTTTACGAGGATTATTGTTGTTCTGCATTTTTTGCGAACGGCAATCGGTACACAAACCGTTCCGCCAAATCAGGTATTGATTGGTTTGGCATTGTTTTTGACATTATTTATTATGTCTCCGGTGTTTTCACAGATTAATGAAGAGGCAATTAAGCCATTAGATGCCGGGGAGATTACACAGGAAGAGGCTTTGGAGATTGGAATGAAGCCGATTCGTGAATTTATGTATGGGCAGACGCAGGTAAAGGATATTAACCTGTTTTGCGAGATTGCAGATGTAACTTATGAAGACAAGGATGAGATTCCGAATACGGTACTGATACCGGCATTCATTATCAGTGAGTTGAGACAGGCATTTATTATAGGATTCCTCATTTATATTCCATTTATCGTAATTGATATGGTCGTTTCGTCCGTATTGATGTCTATGGGTATGATGATGCTTCCACCGACAACAATTTCACTGCCATTTAAGATTCTTTTATTCATATTGGCAGATGGATGGGATTTAGTCATAGGAAACCTTGTCAAAACCTTTTACTGACAGATTGTTTAGGAAGGGTGATACAGATGATTACACAGGGAGAAGTACTCGATATTGCGAGTCAGACAATTTATACAATTATTATTGTGGCAGCACCGTTGCTTTTGATATCACTAATAGTTGGATTGGTTGTCAGTATTTTTCAGACGGTAACGTCTATTCAGGAACAGACCTTGACTTTTGTTCCTAAGATTATAGCGGTTTTTTTGGGACTGATGCTTTTTGGTTCCTGGATGTTGACGCAGTTGACAGAATTTATAACAATGCTATGGTCTGATTTTGGGGTGTATTTAAGCTAGTTAACAATGGTAAATTTGAGTTTTTCTTTAGTTACATTTGAATATTTTTTAATGATACTGGTAAGGGTAGCGAGTTTTGTGGCAATAGCCCCCTTTTTTGGAATGAGTAATACACCAAACCGTGTGAAGGTGGGCTTCTCAGTCATGGTGGCTTTATTACTGTACCAGATTCTGCCTAAATCGACGCTCGATTATGAAGGAGTATTTGGATTTGCCGTTATCATTGTCAAGGAGGGAATTACAGGATTGCTTATAGGATTTGCGGCAAATATTTGTAATTCCATTATTTTATTAGCGGGAAATATGATAGATATGCAGATTGGACTTTCCATGGCTATGGAATACGACCCTATGACAAAAGCTCAGGTCAATATTACGGGACAGCTCTATAATTATTTTATATTATTACTACTGATTGTTACAGATATGCATCATTATATCTTAAGGGCAGTTGTAGATTCCTTTGAGTTAATTCCGATTGGAAAACAGGTATTTGACTGGGAATATTTATTTATAGCCTTTCTTACCTATGTAGGAGATATGTTTGTGATAGCATTTCGTATCATTTTGCCGATATTTATTGTTATGATGATTCTCAATTCCATTTTGGGTATCATGGCAAAGGTGGCACCGCAGATGAATATGTTTGCAATCGGTATGCAGTTAAAGATATTAGTGGGCTTTGTAGTATTGTTTTTAACAATCCGGTTATTGCCAAATATTTCAAACTTCATTTTTACAGAGATGAAGAAGCTTATTGTATCATTTATAGAAGGAATGTACTGAGTTGGATAAGATAAATCTGTATTTGGAATACAATCTTCAATGGTTTGCAAAAGACGGGCCGGGTGGTGAAAAGACAGAACCGGCGACAGCAAAGAGATTAAAAGAAGCCAGAGAAGATGGAAAAGTTGCAAAGAGTAAAGAATTAAGTTCTGCTGTGGATTTGATTGCTTTGTTTTTGATATTAAAAATATTCGTTTCCTATGTGGGAAAAGGATTCTTAGAAGAGTTTTCGGCTGTCTATAATAAGATACCGGAAATTGCACAAAGCAGTGGAAAGGGAATGACTGCTTTTACGGCAAGCCAGATTCTTAAAATGGCACTTACCGATTCTTTAAAAATCATGATTCCTTTTTTGGGAATTGGAGTTGCGGTAGCTTTTTTTATCGGTATTGTCCAGGTGGGATGGAAAGTAAGTACCAAACCGATGAAGCCAAAACTGGACAAGTTCAATCCAATTAACGGATTTAAGAGGATATTGTCAAAAGAGTCTTTGTTTGAACTGGTAAAAGCTATTTTAAAAATAGGGCTGATTGCATATGTGGCATATACCTGTATTAAAGATCAGAAGGAGAATCTTTTCATTTTATATGAGATACCTCTTTCGCAGGCGATAGCACTCTGCGGTTCTATTGTAATTGACACCGGGTTAAAAATCAGTATCGTCTATCTTCTTGTGGGAATCTTAGACTGGGCATATCAGAAGCATCGCTTTAATGAAGAGATGAAGATGACAAAGCAGGAAGTAAAGGAAGAATTTAAGAATACAGAAGGAAATCCTGAGATTAAGAGCAGACAGAGGTCTAAGATGAGGGAAGTGTCACAAAGACGTATGATGCAGGATGTCCCAAAAGCAGATGTCGTAATCACAAACCCGACACATCTGTCTGTTGCGATTGCCTATGATAATGAAAAAGCCAGTGCCCCTGTAGTGTTGGCAAAAGGTGAAGATTATATGGCGTTGAAAATCAGGGAAGTCGCAAAAGAAAACAAGATTGAAATTGTGGAAAACAAACCACTTGCCAGAACTCTATATGCAACAGTGGACATTGGACAGGAGATTCCACCGGAACTCTATCAGGCAGTTGCAGAAGTACTGGCAATGGTATATCATACAAAACACCCGAACTAACAGTTGAGAGAAAGGAGGAAAATAACCATGAAAAAAGCGGATTTTGGAGTAGCAGCGTATCTGCTCTTTGCGGTTATTTTCTTCATTATTCCGATTCCAAGTATCTTATTAGATGTAATGCTGGCAATCAATCTGTCCATTGCATTGATTATTTTATTTAATACGCTGTTTGTACAGGAAGTTCTAGAAATGTCCTTTTTCCCAACCCTTTTGTTGTTTACAACTATTTTTAGAATTTCTTTGAATGTATCTTCTACACGTTTGATTCTAACATCCGGAGATCCGGGAAATGTGGTTGAGACCTTCGGTAACTTTGTTGGTGGCGGCGATATGATTATCGGTGCAATCATCTTTATCGTATTGATTCTGATTCAGTTCATTGTTATCAATAAAGGTTCCGAGCGTGTATCTGAGGTAACCGCAAGATTTACATTGGATGCAATGCCGGGAAAACAGATGGCGATTGA
>JBJELL010000049.1:0-4289 GCA_051879115.1 Lachnospiraceae bacterium | reverse complement strand
AATCAGCTTTTCTGCCTCAATGCGTTCTGTCAGCCTTCCAAAAATCAGTGTTGCCGGAAATGCTATAATCTGAGTTACCAGCAGAGCCAGCAAAAGTCCTGTAGAGTCAAGTCCTAAGGACTGTCCATATGCCGTTGCCATCTCGATAATCGTATACACACCGTCTATGTAGAAGAAATAAGCCAGCAGAAACAGAAATATTTTTTTCTCTTTACGGATGTCTTTGAGAGTTATTCCAAGTCGTTTGAAACTGTTATGTATTACGTGAGGTCTATATTCTACATAATTCTTCTGACGATAGTTTTTCAAAAGAGGGATACTCGTTATCAGCCACCAGAGTCCTACGATTCCAAAAGCCAGTATCATGGATGTCTTGTATTCTAATCCGAAACTACTGCTTCCTAAAATCAGAATCAGGCAGAGTACAAAGGGAATACAACTTCCAATATATCCCCATCCGAATCCTAAGGCAGATACCTTGTCCACCCGTTCTTCCTCTGTTACATCATTTAACATCGCATCATAAAATACCAGACTTGCAGAATAACCGATTTTGGCAATCACGTATACAATAAGGAAGACTATCCAGGAAGAATATAATCCAAGCGTCATACATCCTACTGCTCCTAATAACAAAAATGCCAAAAACAGGGGCTTCTTAAAATTCTTCGTATCTGCTAAAGTTCCAAACACCGGACCGATAAATGCTACGATAAGAGTTGCCGCCGATGCGGCATAACCCCAGTATGCCAAATATTGTGCCGAGCTCAACCCGGCACTTTCTGACAGGCTGTTAAAATAAATCGGTATCAGTGTGGAAACCATGAGAATAAATGCTGAGTTCCCCACATCATATAAAATCCATGATTTTTCTAACTTCGTAATTCCTTTTTTCATTCGTACCTCCTATTCTGCTCCAAAGGTGTGCTCATAATGAGGATGCAGTCTGCTTTCTTTCCCCTCTAAAACGGCACAGTAATTCTTTATCAGTTCCACTGCAAGGGGTACTGCCTCCTGATATCTGCGGTAAAGTTCCTGATTACTGTCAGCACATTTGGGATTTGCCCTTTTGTTGATGACAAGTCCATGCATCTCCTTGTAATTTCCCGTTATGAACAGGAGTCCGAAAATCAAAAGGCGCTTTGCCATATAGGGTGCTACTAACAGGTTGTTATAGTGCTTCATGGAACGTAAGGCTCTGTATACCTGTGCCGGTGTTACCCCTTCAAAAAATCCGCTGATGACACGGCTGTTTTCAATACTTGCAAGGATATGATTCGTCAAGCGGTGTCTTACCGGGTCATAGCCATCCTTAATCATTAACATGCGGTCAAATTCCGACTCTATTTCCACATGAGGTACTCCGCTTGCTGCAATTTTTTCATCTATATATCCGTGGCATGCACTGTCTAATGCAAAATGACAGATAAATCCAAAGATATAGGACTTTTCTTCCTCTGAGAGTTCTCTTAATGTGGAATTAAAAAACTCCGAAGACTTTTTTCCATGCATGGAAAATCCGATTTTGTTCGTTTTATTGGGAATTAATGCTCCATAGTAGAAAAGAATGTCAGGACCATGCAGTCCCGTCATATAAAGACTTTTATTTTCTTTGATAATCTCCCGGATATCTTTTGGCAGGCTTCGATATACCTTTTTGCCAAACCGGTAATGCGCGTATGTTGATGGCATAATTTTACTTCCTCCATTCTGTCTATAACTATAGTCTATACAGAGAAAGTAAAATTAACTCCAGTGATTTGTAAAATCTATCTAAAATCTTTGCAAAAAACTTTCTGATTTTTTGGTAATATTTTCCTTATTGTTCTAAAAATTCCAAAAAACACCTTGCCGCCGCAGATATGGGAATCTTTTCATCGGTTACAATACAAAAATGTCTCTTTGGAATCTTTTTTTCAAATTCTAAGCGGAATACCTCCTTTTTTTCAATGGCTTCTAAGGCAAAGTCCTCCACCACACTTGCCACCCCAAAGCCTTTGATGGCAAACCGCACTAACATATCGCTGGTTGCCAATTCAAACTCAGGCTGAAGTAATACCCCGTTTTCCCGCAAAAACTCCTCCACATAGGCTCTTGTGGAAGTAGTTCCTTCTAAACACATCAGCGGCAGGTTCTCAAGTTCTTTGTATTGCAGCTTTCTTCCTGTTAACTCTTTGAACTTCTTTCCCACCACAAAGATGTCCTGAATATCTCTTACCTTGCGGAAACGCAAATCCACTCTCTTTTGAATTGGGGTACTGATAACGCCAAAATCAATGCTTCCCTCCTGAAGCATCTTTAAGGTCTCAGGTGTCGGTGCGTTCTTGACTGTTACGCGGATTTTCGGATGCAGTTCATGAAACTTCTCTAAATACTCTAACAGATAGAATTGCAATGTCATATCACTTGCTCCGATGCAGAGTTCCCCCTCCTCTAAATCCAGCAGCTCTAAAAACTTCTTTTCTCCTAAACGGATGGATTCATAGCCTCTCTTTACATAGGAATATAAGACCTCTCCTTCCGTCGTAAACCGTACTCCTCTTGATGTGCGTACAAATAATGGAGAACCCAGTTCTTTTTCTAAATGTTTAATTGCCTGACTCACCGCCGGCTGTGAGATGGAAAGTTCTTCCGCCGCTAGAGTAATACTCTTTAGTTGTCCAACATAATAAAAAATTTTGTAGTATTCTAAATTAATATCCATGCTACAAGAATAGCTTTTTTCGGTATTTTTTTCAATACTTATACGGAAGTCTTGCATTTTAAAAATTCAGGTATTATACTAATTTCTTAGTATATAAAGGAGAATGATTATGGAAAAAGATATGACTTCGGGCAGTCCCCTTCGACTGATTCTATGGTTTTCCCTGCCCGTACTTATTGGAAATATTTTTCAACAGTTCTACAGCATGGTTGATACCATCATCGTAGGACGGCTTTTAGGAGAAGATGCTCTTGCCGCAGTAGGAGCAACCGGTTCCATTATGTTCTTAGTCCTCTATTTTGCAATCGGAATTGCACAGGGATTCGGTGTATTGATTGCACAGGCATATGGAGCCAAAAACCACAAATTACTAAAACACTATGTTGCATTATCCCTCATGCTGACAGTCCTTATCTCTTTTGCTGTTACGGCACTGACCGTACCAACTTCCGGCATGATGTTAACCGCTATGAAGACCCCTGCTAATATTTTAAGTATGGCAGATTCTTATATTAAAATTATTTTCTGGGGAATTATTGCCACTATGGGATATAATGCCGCTGCTTCTATTCTAAGGGGAATCGGCGACAGTAAGACACCTCTCTATTTTCTGGTGTTTTCTTCCCTTTTAAATATTGTGTTAGACTATTGTTTTATCCGTTTTTTTAAATGGGGAACTGACGGTGCTGCCTATGCTACGGTTCTTGCACAGGGAATTTCCGCTGTTCTCTGCCTTATTTATATGTTCTGGAAATTCGAGATTCTCAGAACAACGCGAAAGGATTACTATTTTGATTCCAAAGGTGTCTTAGAAATGCTTCGCATCGGTCTGCCAATGGCGCTGAACTATTCGATTACTGCTATTGGTACGATGATTCTACAAAGTGCGGTCAATATCTTTGGCTCTAGCGTAGTGGCTTCTTTTACGGCTGCAATGAAGGTAGAACAGCTTTCCACCCAGCCTATGCCGACCCTTGGTACCACCATGTCTACCTACTGCGGACAAAATCTCGGTGCCGGTGAATACGAGCGTATCTATGACGGAATGAAAAAGGCATTCTTTATTTCCATATTGCTTGCCGGTCTTGCGGCTGTTATCTGCGTCTTTACCGGTAAGGCATTCATAGGGCTCTTTTTAGAAGAACCGACAGAAGAAGTCCTCTCTTATGCTACTACTTACCTGCATACGATATCTGTCTTCTTCTTCTTTTTGAGTATTCTGTTCCTATACAGAACTGCATTGCAGGGACTTGGAAAGGGATTGGTCCCTATGATTGGCGGCTTCCTAGAATTAGTTGGACGTGTTATTGTGATTGGTTTCTTTTTGGATTCCTATAGATATACGGCAGTCTGCCTTGCAAGCCCTGTGGCGTGGATATTTGCCGGGATTCCAAATATGGTGGCTTATCTTATCTGGAAGCGTAGAATGAAAAGAACTGTTGCAAAATAATGCAACAGTTCTTATAAAATGCCGTGTCTTGTGATGTATTTTTTCTTCTCCGTCTTATCCTATCAGCACATTCTTCCCCTCAAAGGCAAAGCCATACTTTCGGATGTTCTCTGCCGGGATTCCCTTTGCAATCAG
>JBJELL010000048.1:0-4294 GCA_051879115.1 Lachnospiraceae bacterium | reverse complement strand
TCTTTTACATAATAGCCGAAGATGGTTGCTCCCGGCTGGCTCTCCGTTCTCTCTGCTGCACTCTTTAATACCTTTGAAAAGCTCTGTCCGTAGAAAATGTTATCACCTAATACCAGTGCTACCGCATCATTTCCAATGAACTCTTCACCGATGATAAATGCATCTGCAAGTCCTCTCGGCTCTTCCTGAATTGCATACTCAAATCTCATTCCTAACTGCTCGCCGCTTCCGAGTAACTCCTTGAATACAGGTAAATCTCTCGGTGTGGAAATAATCAATACCTCGCGGATTCCTGCTAACATTAATGTGGATAACGGATAATAAATCATCGGTTTGTCATAAACCGGCATAATCTGTTTTGAAATAGCTTTGGTCAATGGATAGAGTCTGGTTCCTGCTCCTCCTGCTAAAATAATTCCCTTCATACGAATTGTCCTCCTAATTCTCCGAGTTCTTTTTATTTCGATACTTTATATTCAATTTTGACATATCGGTTTATTATATCATCTTTTCCTTAATTAAGCAATCGTGCCAATTTGCATATTCACAGGCTGTGAAAAAAAAAATGTCTGATACAGATAATTTCATTGTTAAACAGCATCGTCCGCGTATGACGGTAAATCCATTATTCAACCCCGTATTTAAATCCGATTACGGGAAACAACCAATTGATTTTTATAGAATTGAAAAAGCAGCATATGAACGCATACGCAGTAATATTCCTGTAGTATATGATGATATTCATCACCTCATCTATTTGAGAGAACTAAATACTCCAAATAGAGAAGATGATGCATATTTTGAACAATGTCTCAAATGCATATGATCAGCATTGGATTATTTGACAGATTTAGAAAAAGATACGGCCTTAAAATTGTTCGAGAAAAAACCAGTAGATTTAAATGGTATTGAATCTCTTCTTCAAAAGTTAAATACCGCTTTTCCGAACTTCTATTTTGAATGCCGTGGATTTTTTCTCCAAATTTATGTTGGAAAATTGCTACACTTTTATTGGAATATAATGTAGATGTTTTTTCAGAATTCGAACTATGTTTTGCACAAAAAACAACGAAGCCATTCCCAAAGAAATGCTGTACTCCGCTGTTTTCCATGGATTCTTCCTGTCAAAAGAATCTCATATTTTGATTCCTAAATATTATTCTAATTGATATTTGCATTTCGTTTTCCCATATTTTTTATGATTTGGCTACCCTTATTGATTCCCTCTAATATTACAACAACCACCATGTTATCTATACAAATGCTGACTACCAGAGATATGATTATTGTTATTATCAACGTCAATAAATTTCCAACTAAGAATCCCCCTGTATTAATTCTAATTCCCATTATTCCTTTTGTAACAAAATGTAACACGCCCCAATGTAATAAAATAATAGAATAACTATACTTACTTAATAAATTTAGAAGCACATTTCCTTTTGAAAAGACTTTTGAAAATTTAAACACAAATGCAAATATTCCTATTCCTATAAATGCCGATATAGGCGAACAATTTGCCACATACTCCAAAAAGTTCTCTGTCTTGAAGATAATAATTCCCATACTTACCAATGCTAATATTCCGAGACCAATACATATATTATAATATTTCTTAGTTTCATCCCTCGTTATCCAATATCCCATTACAGCAATTCCCAGCCACGCATTCAGCATATTTATGATTGCACAATTCAGATCCGGAATAATTCCCAATACTAAAAAAATACTTTGAATGACCACAAAGATTGTTAACATTTTATAACTTAAATTCTTTAGCAACACTCTAAAAAAAGGAGTTACAATATATAGAGACAAAATTATGTATAGTAATCCATAGTGGGGTGTTTCAGGAACATTTCCGTGATACAGCCTCTTAAGTGCATCTACAATTAATGCTCCTGAAAACTGTTGCTCACCTGCTAATATATTATATAAAATATAAAATCCGAAATAAACTAACATCGGAAGGAATACCCGTAAGAATCGCCTGCTATAAAATTTCGAAATCTTTTCTTCCCGATAAGGAAATAATAAAGCTCCACTAAGCATAACGTAAAGCGGATTACACACCAGACAGAACACATAGAGCATTTTCATAATATATTCCATCTCTCCATCTACAATTCCCAACTTCATGTCCGTTTGAACCGCATGGGTTACGATTACCATCATTGTCGCTAAAACCCGTAGATAATCATACTCATAAGATCTTTGATTTTCATTTGTGATTCCTATTGTATGTTTCCAATAATTATCATCTTCTAATGCTTTTTTATAATGTATAACTATTGCTATTACGCAAAAAACAATCGCTATTCCTAATAACCTTAAATTACCTCCTCCCCTTAACATTATCATCCCGCCCAGTGACAATAATGATACTAGTGCTATCAATGACCAGCCTGTCAAACTATACTTTTGGTTTCTCGTCAGTTTTTCCATTTTCATTTTCTCCTCTTTTTCTTTAGGTATAGAGTGTAAAAATTCGCAAATTTAGAAATCAGATCATGCTTACAACCTCATAGAAAGTGGCAAGTACAAAATTTGCACCTGCCACAAACATTTTTACTCCGGCTCTTGTCAAAGAATCTTATATTTTATTTGTTATCATACATATCCTGATAGTATTTTTGGTAATCACCGCTGGTTACGTTCTTCATCCACTCTTCGTTCTCAAAGAACCATTTGATGGTCTTTCTGATTCCTTCCTCGAACATGGTCTCCGGATACCAGCCTACCTCAGCCTTAATCTTATCCGGTGCAATGGCGTAACGTCTGTCATGTCCCTTACGGTCTGTGACATATTTAATCAGATTTTCGCTTACCAGTTCTTTTCTCGGGTCCCCTTCCGGAAGCATCTCCTGAAGAGTATCTAAAATGATATGGATAATCTGAATATTCTGTTTTTCGTTGTGTCCGCCGATATTATAGGTCTCAAACAGTCTTCCCTGCTCCTGAACCATATCAATTCCCTTTGCATGGTCTTCTACATATAACCAGTCACGGACATTCTTGCCGTCCCCATATACCGGAAGGTCTTTTCCCTGTAATGCATTGTTGATAATAAGCGGGATTAACTTCTCCGGGAATTGGTATGGTCCGTAGTTGTTAGAACAGTTCGTGATGTTCGCCGGGAATTTGTAAGTATCCATGTAAGATTTCACAAGAAAATCGGAGGATGCTTTACTTGCAGAATACGGACTGTGCGGATCATATGGTGTAGTCTCATAGAAGTAGGTTCCATCGTCTTCTAAGGAACCATATACCTCGTCAGTAGATACGTGTAAGAACTTCTTATCTTCCTTAAACGTTCCATCCGGCAGTTCCCATGCCGCTTTTGCTGCATTTAACATTACCAGTGTTCCGAGTACATTTGTCTTTACGAACACATCCGGGTTTTTGATACTTCTGTCTACGTGGCTTTCTGCTGCGAAATGAACCACTCTGTCAATATCATTTTCTTCAAAAATCTTATTGATGGTTTCACTGTCACAGATGTCTGCACGTATAAACGTATAATTGTCTCTGTTTTCTATATCCTTTAAGTTCTCAAGATTTCCTGCATAAGTTAACTTGTCTACGTTGATAATTCTAATCTCATTATCATACTTTTTGAACATGTAATGAATGTAATTTGAACCGATGAATCCGGCTCCCCCCGTTACTAAATAGGTTCTCATCTTATGAGTTCCTCCTTTATCTGTATTTATATAATTGCTTTATTATAGCATTTCCTATGAATAATTGCAAATTTCCTACTAATGGTAAGTCACCCTGTAAATCCGTGTTTTTCCATTTTCGTATATTTTTTCAAATTCCACATTTTCCGTACTCTCTAATTTCTTTTCTGAATAGATATATTTTACGTTTAATTTCTCCAGGTCTTTGATAGACAGATTTAAATAGATTACATCTACCTGTTTTAATTTCATGGTAGTTTCTGTATCTACCAAACGGATATGAATGTGGGCATAACGATTATATATCTTCTCCTGCTCACCTGTAGGATCAAGTTTTTCCCACATTTCCATATTCGGGATATAATTCACGGAATTAATCGTTGGTGCTCCACACGCAATTAAAAAGTTCGGTGCCACACTATTGTTAACAGCAATCCATTTCGCACCGGAATCTTCTTTTACAATCTCCTGAACTTTCTTTACTACCGGTTTGCTGTAAATAGCATCTAATCCACACATCAATGGATTTACCGCTAGACCCGTTACCAAAACTACCACTGTAACAGCTACCATTCCATACGTTGTACATTTGGCATTCAAATCTGTAACCA
>JBJELL010000047.1:0-4307 GCA_051879115.1 Lachnospiraceae bacterium | reverse complement strand
CCTGCCTGCATTGCCGCATCCACAATCGTCAGCTTACTGTTATCATATAATTTCATTCTCTCGCCGTTAAAATGAATCAGTATAAAATTATTCTTCTGGTCATAATAATTTAAGCAGATTCCAATCGGCGTAACTAACAGAGGGTCTTTTTGAATATCTGTCTGTTCAAAATGAACCTCCTGTAAAACTTCCTCACCTCTTAATGCCACACGCTCATGCGGAAGTTCTAATTTATCGGCAAGCATCTCGGTAAAACCATGAATCTTACCGCCTCCTCCTACAATAAAGGTGGCACTGACGGATTTATCTCCGTTTAATTCCTTAATTTTTTCTGCAATCGCCGTTGTCATCCGATCCACAAGGCTTTCGGTTAAGTCCCAGACCTCCTTTGCCGGTATGGTATGGGAAATACTCATAATATCCTTAAATTCAATCTCATCTTCCGTTCCGGAGCTTAACTTAATGTGTTCTGCCGTCTTGAAATCCACAAGATAGTGCTGAACTAACATTTCCGTAATCTCATCTCCTGCAAATGGAATCATACCGTAAGCGATAATACTTCCATCCTTTGTAATGGAAATATCGGAGGTGCCTGCTCCCACATCCACAAGAGCAATATTCAACATACGGAATGCTTCGGGAATTGCCACATTGATTGCCGCAATCGGCTCTAAGGTCATATTTGCTACTTCGAGTCCTGCTAAATTACATGCAGAATAGAGTCCGTCTACGACGTCCTCCGGTAAGAATGTTACAATAATATCTTCTGAGATTTTATCCGCCTTATGACCTTCTAAATTAGAAAATATGTCATCATTCAGATAATATTTTACAACGGAATAACCTACACAGTAGAACTTGAACTTGGTATCGTTCTCCTCTTTTAAAATACCCGATGCCTTTTCAATACCGAGTAAATCGAGGGTATGAATATCCTCCCCCGTGACAACGGTCTCTTCTTCATACTCATATTCCACCGTTGTGGTTACTGTCTTTAACACACGACCTGCGGCAGCGATACATACTTCTTTTAACGGCGTATCTATCTGCTCTTCTAACTGCTGTTTGACTGCCTCAATTGTCTTTCCTACCCGTCCGATATCGTGAATCTGACCATCTAACATGGAACGAGTCTCATGCTCTTTTATGTACTGGGCAACCACGATGAACTCATTGCCCTCTTTGTAGCCGACTGTTCCAACCACATTTCTGGTTCCGATATCCAATCCAAATACCAATGGCTCCATCCTATTTCTCCTCGTTAAAAATTTTTACAATCTGCAAAAAAGTATCTTCTACGCTTCCATTGTTGTCAATAACCTGTTTACAATGTCTGCGGTATTCTTCTTCCGTAAGCTGGCTTTTGAATATTCCATCTATTTTTTCATCGGAATATCCCCTGTCTGCCTTTAAACGCTTCCGTCTGTTTTCCTCACTGGTATAAATATACCATAACTCGTCACAAATTTCATCATAATGCTCTTCAATTAAAAGAGCTGCTTCTAAAATCAAATAGTCAAGACGCTGCTCTGCCTGCTCTTTCCTATAGATTTCAAGCACATATTCCTTTACCGCCGGATGGACAATTCCATTCATCTGCTCTCTTTTTTTCGCATCTGAGAAAATAACCTGTGCCATCTTCATACGGTCTAAGTTCCCATCCGGTAAAAAAATATCCTCTGTCCCGAAGGTCTTTTTTATTGTATCATAACATTTTGTTCCCGGCATCATCAAATCGTGGGCAATTTCATCGGCAAGCATGACTTTCGCATCATAATTCTTAGAAATGTAATTCAAAATTGCCGATTTTCCCGCACCGACGCCTCCTGTAATTCCTATAAACTTCATCTATTTTGCCTCATACCAGTTCTTTCCTGTGTGACTGTCGATTTCAAGTTCCACCGCTAAATGGGCTGCTCCTCTCATTTCCTCTTTGAGAATACGGTTTACCTGTTCGATTTCATCCTCTGCTGTCTCTACTAATAATTCATCGTGTACCTGCAATAAAAGCTTCGACTTCAATCCCTCTTCTTTTAATCTGTCGTGAACACGAATCATAGCTATCTTTATAATATCTGCGGCGGTTCCCTGAATCGGTGCATTCATGGCAATCCGCTCACCGAAAGAACGTTGCATGAAGTTAGAAGATGAGATTTCCGGTATCGGACGTCTTCTGCCAAACATGGTCACAGTATAACCATCTGTCTTCGCCTTTTCCACTGCCCCATCTAAAAACTCTTTGATTTTTGGATAGGATTCAAAATAACGCTCGATATATTCCTGTGCCTCTTTTTTGCTGATACTCAAATCCTGACTCAGTCCAAAGGAACTGATTCCATAGACAATTCCAAAGTTGACCGCCTTTGCATTCCTTCTCTGTAGTGGAGTAACTTCTTCAAACGGAGTATGGAACACCTGGGATGCCGTCATCCTATGAATGTCCTGCGCCTCCCGATATGCCTGAATCAGCATCTCATCTCCCGACATATGGGCTAAGATACGAAGCTCAATCTGGGAGTAATCTGCATCCACAAAGACATAACCTTCTTTTGGAAGAAATACCTTACGGATGAGTCTTCCAAGTTCCATACGGATTGGGATGTTCTGCAGGTTCGGGTCTGTGCTGCTGAGTCTTCCCGTTGCCGTAACGGTCTGCTGGAAATTGGTATGAATTCTTCCATCTTCTTCAATGAAGTTCGCAAGTCCGTCCGCATAGGTGGATTTTAATTTGGAAAGCTGGCGGTATTCTAAGATTTTCGATACTAACGGATATTCTCCTGCTAACTTTTCTAACACATCTGCTGCGGTGGAATATCCGGTCTTCGTCTTCTTTCCATACGGCATCTGTAGTTTTTCAAATAAAATATGACCTAACTGCTTTGGAGAGTTGATGTTGAATTCCTCTCCTGCCCCCTCATAGATTTCTTTTTCTAAGACCTCTATCTGAGCTGCAAGCTCCTCTCCATAGATACGAAGTTCCTCTGCATCTACGTGCACTCCTTCTCTTTCCATATCAAAAAGGGTATATACTAACGGAAGTTCTATCTTATCATAGAGCTCTCGCATTTTTGTTCTGTCTAATTCTTCTAACAGGACATCTTTCGTCTTCCATGGAATGTAGGCAAGATAACAGATATATTTTAAAAATCCTTCTTCCTGATTTTTCTGTGCTTCTAAGACCTTTTCCTTTCCAAGCAAATCCATTTTCGACGGCACCATGAGATTGGCATAGTCTTTTGCTATATCTTCATAGGGATATTCATTTTTTAATGGATTTAAGAGATAGGCTGCTACGGTGGTATCGAATACCCCGCTGTTTTCTTCTAAGGAGATATTTTTTAAGGTCTCCTTTAAATCCATAACGGCACCCTCTGTTTTACTGTCTAATATCTCTTTTAGCTTTGCTGTGATATCTGTAGTTCCCAATTCTTCCCTTACCGGAATATAATAAATATCTTCTTCGGAAAATGCAAGAGAGATTCCTTCTATCTGCCGGTTTTCCTTTGGTTTCTCAGAGAGACTTAACTGTTCTGTCTGCACACCTTCACCCTGTAGGATATAAAAACCGATACATCCTGCCTTTGCAGCTTTCTTTAAGACCTCTTGTACTTCTTCTTTTTTCTGAATCCATGTAAAATGTTCTTCTGCAAGATTCTTTGGTGCATCAATATCGAATCTGGATAGAATATTTTTAAATTCCAGACGTTTGCAGAGCAGATAGGCTTCTTCGGTATAGAGATTTTCAACCTTTGCCTGTTCTAAATCATAATCGATTGGTGCATCAATGTTAATGGTGGCAAGTTCTTTGCTCATCTGTGCCATATCATAATGTTCCTTTAGGTTTTCTTTGGCACGTTTTGGCTTAATCTCTTCTACATGCTCATAGGCATTTTCAATGCTTCCATAGGATACAATCAAAGCTGTTGCGGTCTTCTCTCCAATTCCCGGCACCCCCGGAATATTGTCGGAGGAATCCCCCATCAATGCTTTTACATCTATGAACTCGATGGGTGTGACCTGATATTTTTCCTTTACATCTGCGGCAAGATAATCTTCGATTTCCGTTCCCGTTCTTTTTGTCTTTGGAATCCGAATTTTGATATGGTCACTTGCTAACTGAAGCAAATCCCGATCTCCCGATACCACAGAGACTTCTAATCCCTTAGCCTCACTTCTTTTTGCAATCGTACCTAAGAGGTCGTCTGCTTCGTATCCTTCTTTTTCCACAATGGTAACGCCCATTGCCGTTAACATTTCTTTCATTAACGGCACCTGCTGTCTAAGTTCCTCCGCCATGGGCTTTCTAG
>JBJELL010000046.1:0-4320 GCA_051879115.1 Lachnospiraceae bacterium | reverse complement strand
CATGGTTTTCCACCAAATATGCGGGAACCCTGTGTGAAGCATGTGGGAAAGAAGAGGGAGTCATACAGATTGATACCTCCACCCTTTATACGATGCAGTATATTATTACCAGTAAGATAGAAAAACTCTATACGTTTCAGGTTTCCCCACAGGTACTTTCGTCTTTAGAACGGATATTGAAGTCCTATTTAGACACTTATATAGACCGGAAATTCAAATCCTTAAAGATTTTAGAAGAAATGGGATATTGATTCACTGTCTTGAAATTTCAAACCCAAAAGAGTATAATGGGATAGATTCGCATATGAAAGTATAATTAGGAGGATGCATATGAGAAAACAGATTGTTGTCTGCTTTACGGCAATAGCAGTGATGATGCTTGTAACCGGCTGTGGAGCAAAGGAGGACAGAACCACCCTGCATATCAAGGATGGGGGAAAAATTGTAGAGAATATAACAGAAGATTTTGACAAAGACAATTACGATGAAAAAGAGTTAAAAGAATTCGTAAACCAGGAAATTGATAACTACATAGATAAAACCGGAGAAAAAAGTGTAAAATCCAGCGGCTTTTCCGTAAAAGACGGCAAGGCATATATGACGGTAAAATTTAACAGTGCCAAGGTTTACTCTGATTTTAACGGGGAAACACTCTATACAGGGACTGTTGTGCAGGCAGTAGCAGATGGCTATCCGCTAGATGGGCATTTTTATGCAGTGGAAGACGGAAAGGTAAAAAATAGTGCGACGGAGAAAACCGTTGCAAACAGTGACACTTACAAAGTGGTCATCACAAGTGAAAATCTTGATGTCACCGTCAAAGGTGAGGTTGTATTTGTTTCAAGACACGACGTAAAAATCAAGGATGAGAGTACCGTTTCTATCCAGAAGGAAAATGAGGATGATACATCATTGACTTATATTATCTATAAATAAAAGAAGGTGAGGAGAAAATAATGGAAAAAACAATGGACAAAATCGTTGCATTGGCAAAAGCAAGAGGATTCGTATATCCGGGTTCTGAAATCTATGGAGGATTGGCGAATACATGGGATTACGGTAATCTGGGTGTGGAATTGAAAAACAATGTAAAAAAAGCATGGTGGCAGAAATTCGTTATGGAAAACCCATACAACGTAGGTGTAGACTGTGCCATTCTGATGAATCCGCAGACCTGGGTAGCTTCCGGTCATCTCGGAGGATTTTCTGATCCGTTAATGGACTGTAAAGAATGTCACGAGAGATTCCGTGCAGATAAGATTATCGAAGACTTTGCAGAAGAAAATGGAATTACCTTAGAAGAATCCGTAGACGGATGGTCTCAGGAAGCAATGAAGGAATTCATTGAGGAACACAATGTTCCATGTCCAACCTGTGGAAAACACAACTTTACGGATATCCGTCAGTTCAACTTAATGTTCAAGACCTTCCAGGGTGTTACGGAGGATGCAAAGAACACGGTATATTTAAGACCGGAGACAGCACAAGGTATTTTTGTTAACTTTAAAAACGTACAGAGAACTTCTAGAAAGAAGATTCCGTTTGGTATCTGTCAGATTGGTAAGTCTTTCCGTAATGAGATTACACCGGGTAACTTTACATTCCGTACCAGGGAGTTCGAGCAGATGGAATTAGAGTTCTTCTGTGAACCGGGAACCGATTTAGAGTGGTTCCAGTATTGGAGAGGTTTCTGCCGTGACTGGTTATTAAGTCTTGGCATGAAAGAAGAAGAACTTCGTTTAAGAGACCATGATCCGGCAGAACTGGCATTCTATAGTAAAGCAACTACAGATTTCGAGTTCTTATTCCCATTTGGATGGGGCGAACTTTGGGGAATCGCAGACAGAACGGATTACGATTTAACACAGCATCAGAATACATCCGGTCAGGATATGAGCTATTTTGATGATGAGAAGAAAGAAAAATATATTCCATATGTTATTGAGCCTTCTTTAGGAGCTGACCGTGTGGTACTGGCATTCCTCTGTGCAGCTTATGACGAGGAAAACATCGGAACGGAAGAAAAACCGGATATGAGAACCGTTCTTCATTTCCATCCGGCACTTGCTCCGGTTAAGATTGGAGTCCTTCCATTATCTAAGAAGTTAAACGAAGGTGCAGAAAAAATCTTCACACAGTTATCTAAGAAATACAACTGTGAATTCGATGACAGAGGAAATATCGGTAAACGTTACCGTCGTCAGGATGAGATAGGTACTCCATTCTGTATTACCTATGATTTCGATTCCGAAGAAGATGGAGCAGTTACTGTCCGTGACCGTGATACCATGGAGCAGGAGAGAATCAAGATTGAAGATTTAGAAGCATATTTTGCAGATAAATTTATCTTCTAATGAAAAAAACAGGATATGTGAGGAGTGCGATTTGTAAAATCGTGCTCCTTTTTTTGGATAAATTTGTGAAAATTGGTTGATAAAATTTGATTTTATGTTAGAATTAATTATGTGCGACCCGAAAAGGCGTATTACATAGTGTACTTGTGACTGTCCTATATGACATCACATCACAATATATCATTTTTAGGAGGAATTATTCAAATGGCAAAATGGGTTTACAAATTTGAAGAAGGTAACGCTTCTATGAGAAACCTGCTTGGTGGTAAAGGCTGTAACTTAGCTGAAATGACAGGCTTAGGAATGCCAATCCCTCAGGGATTCACAGTAACCACAGAGGCATGTACAGAGTACTACAACTGTGGAAAGACAATTTCCAAAGAAATTGAAGACCAGATCTTCGAGGCAATTACATGGTTAGAGGGCGTAAACGGTAAGAAATTCGGTGATACCGAAGATCCATTACTCGTTTCTGTTCGTTCCGGAGCACGTGCATCTATGCCTGGTATGATGGACACCATCTTAAACTTAGGTTTAAATGATGTAGCAGTAGAAGGATTTGCAAAGAAGACTGGAAATCCAAGATTTGCATATGACTCTTATAGAAGATTCATCCAGATGTACTCAGACGTAGTTATGGAAGTACCAAAGAGCTACTTTGAGAAAATCATCGACGAGATGAAAGAAGCAAAAGGTGTAACATACGATACAGAGTTAACAGCAGACGACTTAAAAGAGTTAGCTGAGAAATTCAAAGCTGTATACAAAGAGGCTATGAACGGCGAAGAGTTCCCACAGGAGCCAAAAGATCAGTTAATGGGAGCTGTAAAAGCAGTATTCCGTTCTTGGGACAACCCTCGTGCAATCGTATACCGTCGTATGAACGATATCCCAGGTGATTGGGGAACAGCTGTAAACGTACAGACTATGGTATTCGGTAACAAAGGTGACACATCAGGTACAGGTGTTGCATTCACACGTAACCCATCTACAGGTGAGAAGGGTATCTTCGGTGAGTACTTAATCAATGCTCAGGGTGAAGACGTAGTTGCTGGTGTTCGTACACCACAGCCAATCACTCAGTTAGAGAAAGACCTTCCAGAATGTTATGCACAGTTCATGGATTTAGCAATGAAATTAGAGAACCATTTCCACGACATGCAGGATATGGAGTTCACTATTGAAGAAGGTAAGTTATTCTTCTTACAGACACGTAACGGTAAGAGAACAGCTCCGGCTGCTATCAAAATCGCTTGTGATTTAGTAGATGAAGGACAGATTACTCCAGAAGAAGCTGTTTGCCGTATCGAAGCAAAATCTTTAGATCAGTTATTACATCCAACCTTCGATGCTGATGCATTAAAAGCTGGTGAAGTAATCGGATCTGCACTTCCGGCATCTCCAGGAGCTGCTGCAGGTAAAGTTATGTTTACAGCAGAAGATGCAAAAGAAGCTGGAATCGGTGGAAAAGGCGAGAGAGTTATCCTTGTTCGTCTTGAGACATCCCCAGAGGATATCGAAGGTATGCATGCTGCACAGGGTATCTTAACAGTTCGTGGTGGTATGACATCTCACGCAGCTGTAGTTGCTCGTGGTATGGGAACCTGCTGTGTATCCGGATGTGGCGATATCGAAATCGATGAAGAGAAGAAAGAGTTCAAACTTGGTGGATATACATTCCATGAAGGAGATTACATTTCCTTAGATGGAACAACAGGTAAAATCTACAAAGGCGACATTAAGACAAACGAAGCTTCTGTAAGCGGTGATTTCGGACGTGTTATGGCATGGGCTGATGAGTTCAGAACATTAAAAGTTCGTACAAATGCAGATACACCGGCAGACGCAAAGAAAGCTCGTGAGCTTGGTGCAGAAGGTATCGGTCTTTGCCGTACAGAGCACATGTTCTTCGAGGAAGACAGAATTGCTGCATTCCGTGAGATGATTTGTGCAGATACAGTAGAAG
>JBJELL010000045.1:0-4352 GCA_051879115.1 Lachnospiraceae bacterium | reverse complement strand
GAAGCAAAAGGAAGAACTTTTGTTGTCGAAAATGACATGCATCTTTCAGACATTCTTAGAAATGAAATAATTCTTTCATTAAAAGATGCCTTAAACGAAAAGAGCAGAACCGTCCACGAAAAAGAATTTCAGGGAAAAACCGTATATATAGACAAAGAATTAGAAAATATAAAAGCTCCGCTCCGTTCCATAAGAAATGCTTCGAAAGGGCAGACTTTAACTCCTTTTTCTAAAATCAAAGGAAGAGAAGATAAAAATATCGCTGCGTTTGGAATTTTTTGGAAGAATAAGGATAATGAAAGAGCTGATATTGACCTTTCTGTAAAGCTTTTGGACAAAAAGGGCGAACTTGTTGATAATATCTATTATGGCAATTTAAAAGGAGAAAAAGGATTAGGCGTTCATTCCGGAGATTTCACCAGTGGCATGATTGCTCCTGAAATAAACGGTGCAGAAGAATTTATCTTCCTTGATAAAACTTTAATGAAAGAAAATGGCGTAAGATATGCCGTTGCAGTCGTAAATGGTTTTAATGCTTCATTCTGCGATGCAGACTCTTTAAGAATGATAGTGGAAGAAAAAAGCGGGGATTTAAAAAACGTTTGGACAAAAAACGGCGACGTACCACGTTTTAAAGGAGAGCTGATGGACCCAAGAGAAATGCATTATTCTTACAGATTAACACAAAACGCAACTGTTGCTTCCAGCTTTATCTTTGATACAGAAACAAATGAATTTATTTCTTTGGATTCTGTAAAAGATTTAGGGCTTGTGCAAAATATTGCAGGAACAGAAACTTCCGGTATGATTAATGCTGATGTTTACAAAGCTTTTCACAATGATATTCCATCTATGTATGAATTGTTTACTACATCCTTAGTAAACAGTGGTTGTGTATTAACCCACGATATAAAAGAGGCAGATGTTATCTTTTCTTCGAAAACAGTTGACATTGCAAAAGAAGGCTGTAAGAAACAGCCTCATGTAATAACTGCTTTTGAACTGGATGAAATATCTACAAAATTCTGTGACCCACATGTAAAAACAGAAAACGAACTTTTAATACAGGAAACAACTCAAGAAAAACACTTACTGGCAGTAGAAGAAGCCCTTGAATCAAATGAACTGTTAAAAGAAGACCCTTATCAATACTGCGACTCTAAGGAAACTGATGCTGACATTGACTTTGATTTTGAATAATTTCTAAAAAAAATACGTTTCATTTTATAATATAGCTGGCAAAACTCTGAACCTTTAGGTTCGGGGATGCCAACCAGCCTATAGCGAACTAAGTTTCGCTCTGTATATTAGTTTTTGCTTGAGTATACATATATTTTGCTATATAATATGTATATATTAAAATATTAAAGGAAGGAGGAGAACCAAATGGAATTTGCAGTACAAATCAATGTTATCAGGCATCTTTCAAAAGAACAATATCAGACACTTAGAGAATTATGCCAGTTATCAAATAACCTGTATAATGTTGCTCTTTACAATATTAGGCAGTATTTTTTCAACCAAAAGTTGTTTCTAAATTATGAGAATAATTACCATGAGTGTAAGAATAATGAAAATTATGTCATGTTACAAGCAGGGGTAGCACAACAGACTCTTAAAGTTGCTGACAGAAGTTTTAAGTCATTCTTTAATCTGCTAAAGAAATGTAAAACTGGTGACTATCGTTACCATGATGTAAAGATTCCACATTATCGCAAAAAAGGTGGATATTTTAACTTAATTTTATCTACAAATGCAATTAGTGTAAAGGACGGGTATTTTAAGCTTCCTATTAGCAGGGAATACCGAAAAGCACATCCGAATATGGAAGATATTTTGATACCTTACCCAGACAGATTGAATGGTGCTGAGTTAAAAGAGGTTCATATCTGTCCTTATGACAATGGAAGATATTTCAAAATTCAATATGTATATCATTGGCATAAAAAAGTTGCAAATGTAAATTCAAATAACATCATGGCTATAGATTTAGGGGTAGAAAATCTCGCTACTTGTACTTCCAATGTCGAGACACCGTTCATTATGGATGGTCGTAAATTAAAATCAATCAATCAGTATTGGAATAAAGAGAAAGCAAGATTACAGTCAGTTGCTATGAAACAGGGACAAAGAACAACTCATCAAATCAATAAAATTACAGCCAAGAGGAACAATCAGGTTAAAGATATTATCAAAAAATCTGCCAGATATATCGTCAATAATTGCATTGAACATCAGATTGGTACTTTAGTCGTTGGCTATAACAAAGATTTTAAACGGTCTGTAAATATCGGCAAGGTTAATAATCAAAACTTTGTTCAGATACCATTAGGAGATTTAAGAAAACAGTTAGAGTTCTTGTGTTGGACTTATGGTATCGAATATATTGAGCAGGAAGAAAGCTATACATCTAAGAGCAGTTTCATAGACAATGATATTCTTCCAGAGTATAAAGCTGAGCAGCCATATTTAGGTAAGTTCAGCGGTAAAAGAATCCATAGGGGTCTGTATCAATCAAAAGATGGCACTGTAATCAATGCAGATGTAAATGGTTCAGCAAATATAGGTAGAAAATGTAAGCAGAACTTCAACATAGAAGAACTGTCTAGTGGGCTATTGGCAAGCCCTAAGCGTATAAGGGTAGCGTAAGTTACCAGACTACACTTGAATTCCCTGGGCTTTAGCTCTGGGGAGTGTCAACCATATTTAAAGTATAACACAATGCTTTAAAGGAGGTTAAAAATAAAATTGATAATACAATTTATAAGTGCCGTAACTTTGATTTACTTTTGCGTAATGCAGCTATTCGAAGAATTTACCGAAAAAAAGACTTTTTTCAAAACATTTGTAAAAAGAAATACGCCGGTAATGCAAAAAGCATGGCAAAAGTGTATCTTGCTATTTTGAGTGTATTATTACTTCAAGCTTTGATAGGGATTTATATGTTTCTCACACTTCCTTATCCAGAATGAAAAAAGAAGAATCTGTAATTTTCTTAAAACCAATTCTAAAGAGTCCGTCAAAGACGGATTCTTTTTTTTACTTTTTTCAAAATTAATATTCCATATTTTATATGTAAATAAAAATAAGCATTTAAGGGAGTGACTTAAATGACTTCATAGGCAGACCCGCCAAACCAAAGGGAGCATGAGATTTATTCTCATATTGTTAATCACTCATAATAAATTTTACCGAAAAAAGGAGAAGAAGATTATGACAAAAACAACAATGATGGCAATGGTAGCAGAGCAGAAAGCAACAGGAAGAGAAGTAATCGGACTTATCGCAGAAAGAAAAAATGACGATAACCGCGCGTATTCTTTAACCAATTATGATGCAGAAGCAGGTGTTCTTGAGTTTACTGAAATCGTGGACGAAGGCAATGATGTTGTTCCAAAAACAGTAAAAGTAACAAAAGATAACGATAAAATTATGCGTTATATCTGCAATCCAAATGAAAAGCCTGTCCCGGATGCAAAGCTGTTAGAAAAAGGCGGAAAGAAGTTCTTAGAAATCGAAAGAAAAGAAATCAGTCTTGGAACACTGGATGTTATCCGCGTAGTCGGTGGTACGAAAGGCGAGGTTTTCCTTGCAGTACCTTCAAAGACAGACAAAGACCGCGTTGATATCATCAGATACATCGTTCAGACAGATGAAATCAAAGACGGTTTCATGGAAAATGTTTCTGCCGATGTAAAAATCGTAAACATGGAAGATAAAGTATTCATTATCAATAATGTTATCGAAAATGTTCCGCAGACAGACAAAGACGGTAATCCTATTCTGGATGAAAACGGAGAACAGATTGTTCGTCAAAAATGTCTTGCTGCTGAAATTGCGATGTATGATAATGGCTTTATTGTATCTGAATTAAGAGCCGGAGAGTGCATTGCAGATGATGATTATGATGATGATTATGATGATGACAAGGTTTGTGTTCCATTCGATTCCGTCAGAATCATTTCACAGGGAGTTTTTCGTAAGGATTTAGTAGTAGTTACTACAAAAAAATTTGATGATGACGGCTATCTGGTTGACGCAGAAGAAGCGACTATTCGTTTATTTACATTTGGCGGAACTTACATTGGTTCCAGAGTTGGAACTTTCTATGTAAAAGACCCAAAAGCACAGGTATTTTTAGGAGGAAGCTTTAAAAAACCGCCTGTAGTCACTGTAAAAGACGAAGATAAAATTTTAATCCGCGATGCGTTTGGATTAAAAGTCGTTGATGACGCAAATGTTGTTGTCGAAATGGACGGCTATAATGATTTCCTTGGGACAGAAGTTTCTAAAGACGAGAAAGACAGAGACGTTGTTAAGTTTTCTTACGGAAACAAAACAGACGATGGAAA
>JBJELL010000044.1:0-4365 GCA_051879115.1 Lachnospiraceae bacterium | reverse complement strand
ATTGCATACTATTCGGCGATTTTTCATACACTTATAGAAAAATCTATTTCAGGAGTAATTATGTGCAGTATTTCAGGTTTTTATCATCCTTTTGCAGATTACTCTGCAAAAGAAGCAGAATATCAGCAGATTTTAGAGCATATGACAAAGACTCTTCATCACAGAGGCCCCGACGATTCCGGCCTTCTTCTTTCCAAAAGATGCGGTCTTGCCCATACAAGACTTTCTATTATTGATTTAAAAAACGGCATACAGCCGATGGAACATACAGTTGATGGTTTTTCCTATCAGATTGCTTATAACGGAGAAATCTATAATCTCCCCATATTAAAAAGAGAACTGCTGCGCCGAGGCTATACTTTTCGCACTACCTCAGACACAGAGGTTCTGCTTCTATCTTTCTTAGAATATGGTCCTGACTTTGTCCGTCGTATTGATGGGATTTTTTCTTTTGCAGTCTATGATTCCCGCCATGAGACAGTATATCTGTTCCGCGACCCTTTTGGTGTCAAACCGCTTTTTTATACTTTTTTAGACGATACCCTTATTTTTTCCTCCGAAATAAAAGGGCTTTTCTGTTATCCCGGAGTGAAAGCGCGTATCGACAGCGATGGTTTAAATGAAATCTTTTCCCTAGGACCTGCCAGAAGTCCGGGGCATGCTGTATTTAAAGATATCGAGGAGTTAAAGCCGGGCTATTATCTTTCCTATAACCGATATGGCATCCAGTATACCAACTACTGGCGGCTCATCTCCAGACCCCACCACGATTCCTATAAAGAAACCATAGAGCGCACCCGTTTTCTACTCACAGATGCCATCAAAAGACAACTAGTCTCCGACGTGCCAGTCTGCACCTTCCTTTCCGGCGGTGTAGATTCCAGCGTAGTATCGGCGGTTTGTGCCGGTGAGTTGAAAAAGCAGGGGATACGGCTGACTACCTTTTCCTTTGATTTTCTAGACAATGACAAGTATTTTCAATCCAACAGCTTTCAACCTTCCCAGGATGCTCCTTATGTGAAAAAAATGGTGGAATTCTTAGGAAGTGACCATCATTATCTGATATGCTCGAATGAAACCCAGGCAGATCTGCTCTATGAATCCGTAGATGCTCACGACCTGCCATGTATGGCGGATATCGACTCTTCTCTTCTCTATTTCTGTAAAGAGGTTAGTAAGAGTCATAAGGTGGTATTGACCGGAGAGTGTGCAGATGAGGTTTTTGGCGGTTATCCTTGGTTTCACAAAGAAGTGTTCCTAAAAAGTAACACCTTTCCGTGGACACCTTCCCTTGCACCACGTAAGGCTCTCCTTTCTGCGGAACTCCTGGAATCCCTTCATATGGAGGACTATGTAGAGAAAATCTATTCCCATTCCGTGTCAGAGATAGCTGTTCTGCCAAAGGAAAACGAAACCCAGGCAAACCGACGACGCATCGGCTATTTGAACATACGCTACTTCATGCAGACCCTTTTAAACCGTATGGACCGCACCAGTATGCATTCCGGTCTAGAAGCGCGTGTTCCTTTTGCCGATAAGGCTTTGGTCGAATATATTTTTAATGTGCCATGGGAAATGAAAGCCAAAGACGGGGTTGTAAAAAATGTTTTACGCGAGGCTTCTAGAGGTCTTTTGCCGGATGAAATCCTCTTTCGTAAGAAGAGTCCTTATCCAAAGACCTATCATCCGGAATATGAAGCCCTGCTTTCTAACCGGCTGAAAGATGTATTATCTAATACCAATGAACCTCTGTTGCAGCTGGTTGACAAAACAAAAGTCCTGCAATTTTTAGACAATCCAAAAGACTATGGTTCTCCTTGGTATGGTCAGCTTATGGCGGGTCCCCAGATGACAGCCTATCTGTTACAGATTAGCTACTGGTTAAAAAAATACCGTGTACAGATAGAATTATAAATAGATACAAAAAGGGGATGTCAATATTGACATCCCTTATTGCTATTCTGTATTCCTATTCGGTCTCGTCGGATTTTCCTTTTGCAGTTTCCATCTTGTCAACGACAGTGGTAAGCTGTTTTAAGGACTCTTTAATCGACTTATTGATAACACCTGAATTCGTTGCCAGATCTCCAACCTCTTTTGCAACTACGCTGAATCCCTTTCCAAACTCTCCGGCTCTTGCTGCTTCGATGGAAGCATTCAGACCGAGAATTCTCTGGCGTCCTTCAATCTTATCCAGTTCACAGGACTTAGCGTTAATCTCATGAATCAATGTAGCTGCTTTATCAATTCCTTCATCAAATACCAACAGTAAATCGTCGTCTTTTTTCTTCACATACTGTGAATTTACAACGATATTTACAACTTCTTCCAAAAGTTTTGCTGATGCACGAATCTCTTCCTCTGTTCTTACTGTAATATCCTGTAATGCCTCAATGTATTCATCCGGATCAATTCCCAATTCTACAGCAAGATTACGGAACTTCTCCTCATCCGGCGGTTCCGGAAGAACCTGACCTCCTACCAGCTTTCCAATGAAATGATCACCAATCTTGATATCCGCCGTAAAGTCAATCAGTCCTGCATGACAGAAGTATACACCCTGTCCTTCCTGATCACATTTCACACAACGGCGTAATCCTTCCTTTGTTCCTCTCGTATACTTCATACAGAAATCTTTCCAGCCAATCGGATCCATCATATATTCGCCCTTTTCATCTACGGCGATAATTCCAATTCCCGTTGCTTTCGACCACTCTGTCAAGATTTCAATCAGTACATCCATGTCAAAAAAATCTGAAATCTTCATGCGTTGTCCTCCGTCTTCGTATCTTCTTACATTTACTATATATACATTATACTATTATACATGAGGAATTTCAAAAATAATTTCGTTTTTTCTCGTTTTATGTCGAAATGACCAATTTTTTGTCGTTTTTTTGTATAGATTGTTTAATTTTTTCCAAAAGGAGAGCGAATCATAGGCTGTATTTGTTTCCCTTTTAATGCCTCTTTTATGGTTTCCGGTACTAATTCCATATGTGCTATCATGGACTTTGGTTTTTTCTCATAATTATCCTGACCAAAAGGAACGAAATAGATATTTTTCATGTTTGCAAGCAGCCCTAAGTTTTTAAAGTTAATGCCCAATGCATCATTGGTGGAAACAGCTAAAATCAGAGGTTTTTCATTTCTAAGATGTGCCTTTGCTGCCATCAATACCGGGGTGTCTGTGATTCCATTGCAAAGCTTCGCCATGGTATTGCCGGTACAAGGAGCAATGACTAACGCGTCAAAACATCCGCTTGGTCCAATCGGTTCTGCTTCCTGAATGGTACAGATTCCTTTCTTTCCGGTTAGACGCTCCACCTCTTTTATGAATTCTTCCGTTTTTCCAAAACGGGAGTCTATCTTTTGCGTATTATCCGAGAAGACAGGGGTAATTTCCATTCCTTCCTCCGTCATCTTCTCAATAATTTCTTTTATTTTCTCAAAAGTACAAAAAGAACCGGTAATGGCAAAACCGATTTTTGCTTTGTTTTCTGTCTCCATAGACTTCTCCTTCTATTCACATACTTGTTTTACATATTTATATAAAATCTCTGCCGAGCTTTTGGGTGCATATTTTCCCGGTAAGCCCCCACAGAGTTTTGCCCTGATTCCACGCTCTTTACAGTACTCATAATCTACTCCTCCCTTTCCGGAAGCAATATCTATAATGACGGCATTTCTCTTCAGTTCTTTCAATTGCCCTCTGTTAAGCAGCAGTTTGGGCACTGTATTAAACAGATAAGTATATTCTCCCTTTGAAATATCCTCTATCCCGTCTAATACGGAAAATCCACAAGACTCTGCTGTGGCTTTTTTTGTCTCATCCTCTTCTAACACTGTTACCCGGCTTTTCATTCCCTGCAATTTGTCTGCCAGAATTCTGCCGCATCTTCCATAGCCGATGACGAGACTTTTGCTGTTGTGGAGATTTTCTTCTGAAAGAGTGACCGCCTCTGCAATGGCTCCTTCGGCAGCCGCAACGGCATTCCTGATTGCTATAGATTCCTCTTTCATATAATCATAACAACGGACTCCCTTTTCCGTACAGGCGTTCTTAAAGTCCTCGGACAGATTTCCTCCAAATACTTTCTGTCCTTCCTTAAGCTGTTCCGATATAGCCTCTAAATCCAAATCTTTTAAAAGTACCGGGAGCAGTACTACATCATAGGCTCCCATTTTAGGACAGAATTCTTCACAGAGTACTACCATACAACCATCTTCCATGAGCATCTTTGCAAGATAACGCTGTCTCGCGTCCTGATTGTTGACACATAATATATTTTTTTCCATAAAAAAACGCCTCCCATAGTCTCAGTATATGAAACTATGGTTGAGGCGTTCCAATTTATTCTCTTT
>JBJELL010000043.1:0-4376 GCA_051879115.1 Lachnospiraceae bacterium | reverse complement strand
CATTCGTAATCTACAAAAGAGGAGGATTATAAATGAATGAAAATTACGAGATTGTAAATCTGGTCTATGCTGCAAAAAAGGATACAAAGGCAGCGGATGACCTGATAAAAAAATATCTGCCATTTATCAAAGCAGAGACTGCTAGATTTTTAAAACATTCTCCAAAAGAGGGAGAAGATGATGAACTTGGAATTTCCATGTTTGCCTTTTATGAATCTATTATGGCATATAAAAAAGGAAAAGGGGCTTTTTTACGTTTTGCAGCAACGGCAATTCGCAATAGGCTGATTGATTATTACCGTCAGGAACACCGCCATAATGGGATGATGTCATTAGAAGAGCCCATTGGGAAGGAAGAGGACGAAAAGAACCTTTTAGAACAGATTGCAGATGAGAAAAATGAAATGGACAAGGTATCGGAACGTCTTGCTACAAAAGAAGAGATTGCGGACTTTTCCAGACAGCTTTTGGAATATGATTTATCGCTTTCTGATATAGCAGACAGCTGTCCGAAACAGGAACGCACTCTTTCAGCCTGTCTAAAAGCACTGGAATATGCAAAACAAAATCCCGGGATTTTAGAACAGATGACAAGCAGTAAAAAACTTCCTATCTCACAGCTTGCCAAAGGCTCGGGAGTGGAGAAAAAGACGTTAGAACGCCATCGCAAGTATATGGTGGCAATTTTGTTGGCATACACAAATGGTTTTGAGATTATACGTGGACATCTGTGTCAGTTAAAACGGGAAGGAGGGCAGACTATATGAGATATCTTGTTATGGAATGTCATCCCGGCTATGCGGTGGTGTTAGATGAAGAAGGACGTTTTTTTAAGGTTGCAAACCTGAATTATGAGGTAGGACAAAGAGTGGATTCGGTTGTAAAAATGAAAACAGAAGCATCGTCACATCGTATCAGAAACCGGATAATAAAAGCGGCTTCACTTGTGGCATGCATCTGTCTGATGATACTTGGTTCATGGAACTTCCTGTTTATGCCTTATGGTACAGTGAGAATGCAGATAAATCCGGATATTTTGATAGTCTCTAATCGGTTGGGATATGTCATTGATTTAGAAGAGAAAAATGAAGACGGTGCAGAATTAATCAAAGACTATCAGTTCCGTTTCAAAAAATATACGAAGGTATCGAAAGAACTTGCAAATGAGGCAACTGTAAGGGGTTATTTATCGGAAGACGGTACAATTCGTATTATTGTAGAATCGAAACATACGAAATGGAAGGAAACGGTACAGGAACAGATTATAAAAGAATTAAAAGAATTGTTAGGAGATAAAGTCAACGTTACAACAGAGCAAGAAGAAAAAGAAGTACCATCGGAACACAAGAAACCACAGACTCAGCCACAGACTCAGCCGGTAGAAAGTCAGAATAATGATTCTATGGATGTTAACACCAAAAACAGTGGTAATCAGAGAAAAACAGAAAATAGAAATATGGATATAAATGCTACAGAAGAAATAGAGGAAAGTGACGATGCCAATGATGATGTAGACGAGTTACATGAAAGTGACAATACAGATGATAGTGAAGAAAAATCAGATGAAACCGATGATACAGAAGATAAAGAAGATAAAGAAGAAGTGGAAGATGATAACGGTGCAGATAATGATACGGAGGATGGAGACGAAGATGATGACGATATAGACGAAGATGATGACGATATAGATGAAGATGATGACGATATAGATGAAGATGATGACAATTTAGAAGATGATGACGGTACGGGTGATAATGGGGAATTGGATGAAGAAAACGATGTAGATGAGATGGAAGAGTCAGATGAGGACGATTAATAAAAAAATTTTTTAGCGACCCCGATTTTTTTTAATGAACTCCGTATTCTATTCATATAAACAAGATAATAATAGAAAAGCAAAGGAGGAATCATTATGAAAGGAACAAATTTAAAACGTAGGTTAGTAACAGTAACAATGGGAATCGCAATGGTTGTATCTATGATTGGATGCGGACAAACAAAGCAGGAAGCAGAGGTAAAGCATGAAACCGTCAAAAATGAAAAGACAGGAGCATTATTATTAAGCATCAATCCTGAGATTGAAATGGAATTTGATAAAAATGGACTTGTCTTGGAAATCAGTGGTATGAATCAGGATGGAAAAGATGTCACAGTAGATTATACATATGTCGGAAAAGACTGTAAGACCGTCGTAGCAGAACTTCTTCAAAAGATTTACGATGGAAAATATTTTGATAATAAGATTGATGGACATGCAAAAAATGTAGTCGTCAAGTTAGAAGAAGGTTCTGTCTGCCCGGATGAAAACTTTTTAAAAGAAATTGAAAAAAGTGTCAGTGATACGATTGAAGCCTGTGGACTGGATTCTGCAACAGTGGTAATAGAGGAAGAGGACTTGGATTCTACTGGACGAATCGGAATAGAAAAGGCAAAGGAAATTGTATTGGCACAGCTTGGATTAGAGCAGGCAGAGTTTACAAAATGCCAGTATGACGAAAAAGAAGATGTATATGAACTGGAATTTACTGCAAATGGAATTACCTATGACTTTGAAGTAAACGCAGTGAATGGTAAGGTTCAGGAGGCAGAGATGGAATCAAATAATGACGCAGACGATGTAGATGATGACGCGGATGATGACGCGGACGATGATGCAGATGATGATACAGACGATGATGCAGACGATGATGCAGACGACGATGTAGATGATGACGCGGACGATGATGCAGATGATGACGCGGACGACGATGCAGATGATGACGCAGACGACGCAGATGATGACGCAGACGATGTAGATGATGACGCGGACGATGATGCAGATGATGATACAGACGATGATGCAGACGATGACGCGGATGATGATACAGACGATGATGCAGACGATGACGCGGATGACGATGCAGATGATGACGCGGACGATGATGCGGACGATGACGCAGACGATGATGAAGACGATGATGCAGACGAGGATTAATTCATATAAGAAACAAAAAACAGAAAAATAAAAGAATAATATATGGATACCCTGACTGCCTCATAAAGAAGCAGTCAGGGTATTTTTATGAGAAAATCTTTTCTTGTCATACCTGCCGTGAAATAGTAGTATAAAATCATGAGAAAATAATTTTTGTACAATTAGAAGGGGGAAAGCTGAATGCACCTAAAAAATATCTTATTCGTAGTAGACAACATAGAAACTTCAAAAAAATTTTACCGTGACCTCTTTGGTTTAACTGTGGTAACGGACTTTGGTGAAAACGTAATCCTTACCGAAGGGCTGGTTCTTCAGGAGAGAAGGCTCTGGGAGAACTTTATCGAAAGACCTGTAATCCAAGGTGCAAACGATGCTGAACTCTACTTTGAAGAAAATGACATTGACGCCTTTTTAGAAAAACTTGAAAACAGCACCTATCCTATTGAATATGTCAGCAAATGCAAAGAACACGATTGGGGACAGCGTGTAATCCGTATCTATGACCCGGACAGACACATTATAGAAATTGGTGAATCCTTAGAATATGTCGCGAAAAGATTTCTGAGATCAGGAATGACCATAGAAGAAACTGCGGAAAAAACACAGCTTCCACTGACCTATGTGGAAGAAATCAGCAAAGGGGAGACCACCTATGAAAATAATTATCTCACCAGCAAAGAAAATGAATATTGACACCGATACTCTGCCTGTAAAAACACAGCCCTGTTTTAAGGAAGACACAGAGCAGATTTTACACTGGATGCAGACCCTTACCTATGCAGAAGCCAAAGCACTGTGGGGATGCAATGACAAGATTGCAGAATTGAATTACGCACGCTTTTCAGAAATGGATTTAGAAAACAATCTGACTCCTGCATTGCTTTCCTACGAAGGAATCCAATACCAGTACATGGCACCTAAAGTATTCACGCAGTCAGAATGGGGCTACGTTCAAGACCATCTTCGGATTCTGTCGGGATTTTACGGTGTGTTAAAACCTCTTGACGGAGTTGTGCCCTATCGTTTGGAAATGCAGGCAAAGACGAGAGTAAAAGGGACAAAAGATTTATATGGATTCTGGAGCGAAAAACTCTACTGCGAGGTTGCCAAAAAAGACAGAATCATTGTCAATCTTGCCTCCAAAGAATACTCTAAATGTATCGAAAAATATCTAACTGAAAAAGATATTTTTATCACCTGCATTTTTGGCGAGTGGAAAAATGAGAAAGTAATCCAGAAGGGAACGATGGCAAAGATGGCGAGAGGTGAAATGGTGCGTTTTATGGCGGAGAATCAATTAGAAAATCCTAAAGATATGCAGAAATTCAACCGACTGGGATATCATTTTGATAAAGAACTGTCATCGGAAAAAGAATATATTTTTATAAAGGATAAATCTTAA
>JBJELL010000042.1:0-4382 GCA_051879115.1 Lachnospiraceae bacterium | reverse complement strand
TCCAAGCATAATCAGTGTTACTACCACAGCGGCAGATTCATAGTAGAGATTGTGTACATAGGAAGTATCTTTCCCAATGAAAATGGTCATGACCAAACTGTACAAAAAGGCACTTCCCGTTCCAATCGCCACAAGAGAATCCATATTCGGATGTCCCCGAAACAGGGTCTTAAATCCTGTAATATAGAAATTCCTTCCACAGATTAAGACACCCACCGTCAATATCAACTGGGCAATGGCAAAACGCATTGGATACCTATGCATATCCAAAAATGCCGGAAGAGGCAGAGGATATGGCAACATATGCCCCATAGACAGATATAGTAAAGGTATGGAAAGGCAGATTGCAAGTATCAGCTTACGCCGTTTGCTCTTATGCTCTTTCTCCTCCTCATCTAAGAGCATCTCCTGAGTTACCTCTTCTAATTCCCTGGGTTCAAAACCGGCTTTGATAATCTTATTTTTGATATCTAGAAGCTTTACTTTATCCGTATCGTAGATGATGTGTGCCTGATTTGTGGCTAAGTTAACTTCACTTAAGATGACACCATCTAATTTTCTGGTCACCTTTTCAACGGAAGCCGAACACGCCGCACAGGACATTCCATGTATATTTAATGTAATTTCCTTTTCCATACTGTCTCCTTTCATATACCCCATAGGGGTATCTTCTCTATTACTATAATCCACTCTTACTATTTTGTCAAACTCTTCGTAACAGCTCAGCCACAACCCGTAACATGGGACTGTCGCTAAACTGTTACAACTTTTCTGTTTTATTGTAGAAATCATATTGACTTTTTATACAAAATCTATATAATTAATTTCAGTTTGTTTATTATTATTAAACATACAATTTACAATTGGTTTTATTTTACAACAATAGAGGTAGACTCATGGATATTGGACATCGCATGAAAGAACTTCGGGTTCACTATGGTCTGACCCAGCAGGAATTAGCAGACCGCTCCGAACTTTCCAAGGGGTTCATTTCACAGCTAGAACGCAATCTTACCTCTCCATCCATCGGAACTCTTTTAGACATTATTCAATGTCTTGGCACCACTCCGGCAGAGTTTTTTGCAGATGAAGAACCGGAACAGATTGTATTTAAAGAAGAAGATTATTTTACCAAAATAGATGAAGAGGAACATTCTAAAATCGAATGGGTCATTCCCAATGCACAAAAGAACAGCATGGAACCCCTTCGTGTTACCCTCTCTCCCGGCGGGCGCTCTATGGAATTAAAACCCAGTGAAGCAGAAGAATTTGGTTATGTCTTAAAGGGGACAATCCGCATTGTCCGGGGAACCAAAAGCTATCTGGTCAAAGCCGGAGAATCTTTTTATTTACGGGGATTAAAACGACATCATGTAGAAGCACACGGTACAAAAGAGGCTGTATTTATCTGGGTCTCTACTCCACCGAATTTTTAGGAGGTCTCTATGAGCAAGGATTTTATAAGATTAGAAAACATTACCAAATCCTTTGATGGTGAAACCGTCTTAGACGATTTGAATTTAAATATTAGAGAAAACGAATTTATGACATTACTCGGTCCGTCCGGCTGCGGCAAGACCACCACCCTGCGTCTGATTGGAGGATTTGAGACACCGGATAAGGGTCGCATCTATTTTGACGGTGCGGACATTACAAATCTTCCGCCAAACGAGCGTAAGTTAAATACCGTTTTTCAAAAATACGCTCTTTTCCCACATATGTCCATTGCGGAAAACATCGCCTTTGGATTAAAAATCAGTAAAAAAAGCAAGGCTTATATTAACGATAAGATTAAATATGCCTTAAAACTTGTAAATTTAGACGGTTTTGAAAACCGTTCCATAGACTCTCTAAGCGGAGGTCAGCAGCAGCGAATTGCCATTGCAAGAGCCATCGTCAACGAACCGAAGGTACTCTTATTAGACGAACCTCTAGGTGCTCTTGACTTAAAACTTCGTCAGGATATGCAGTATGAGTTAATCCGTCTGAAAAACGAACTGGGTATCACATTTATCTATGTTACCCATGACCAGGAAGAGGCACTTACCATGTCCGATTCCATCGTGGTCATGAATCAAGGCTATATTCAGCAGATTGGAACCCCGGAGGATATCTACAACGAACCGGTCAATGCCTTTGTTGCCGATTTCATCGGAGAAAGCAACATTATTGACGGTATCATGTTAGAAGACCGTCTGGTAAAAATCTTAGATACCAACTTCCCTTGTGTGGATGAAGGCTTTGGCAGCAACACCCCTGTAGATGTAGTCATCCGCCCGGAAGATGTAGAATTAGTAGAACCCTCACAGGGTATCATTGAAGGTGTGGTTACTTCAATTATTTTTAAGGGTGTCCACTACGAGATTGAAGTGCTTGCAAATGGATTTGAATGGCTGGTGCATACCACATTGATGCATGAAGTAGGCTCTAGGGTAGGCATCCGTGTTATTCCGTTTAACATTCAGATTATGAACAAACCGGAATCCAGTGATGAGGAGGCAGTGGAAATCGATGCGTAGATTTGGAAAACAACTTTTAGCCGGCCCTTACATTGTCTGGATTATCGGCTTTATCATTCTTCCTGTCTTTGCAATCCTGTACTATGCACTGACAGACAGCACCGGAGGATTTACTCTGGAAAATATTACAGCCATCGCCGAGCCGGTACACATCAAAGCCCTACTGCTTTCACTAAAATTAGGAGTTATCTGCACGCTCATCTGTCTGCTGCTCTCCTATCCGCTGGCTATGATTTTAAATAATATGAAGATAAAGGAACACAGCTTTGTGGTCTTCATCTTCATCCTTCCAATGTGGATGAACTTCATGCTGCGTATCCTTGCGTGGCAGATGTTGCTATCTAATAACGGAATTATCAACAGCCTGTTACAGCACCTCGGTTTTTCCGGGATTAATCTGATGAATACACAGACTGCCGTAGTCTTTGGTATGGTCTACGACTATCTGCCCTTTATGATTCTGCCGATTTATAATTCTTTAGTGCGGATTCGTAAGGATGTCATTGAGGCAGCAAAAGATTTAGGAGCAGATAACCTGACCGTATTTTGCAAAATCATCTTTCCGCTCACCCTCTCTGGCGTGTTCAGTGGAATTATCATGGTCTTTGTTCCGGCACTGACCTCCTTTGTCATCTCCGACTTACTCGGTGGAGGCAAGGTATTATTAATTGGAAATGTCATTGAACAATCCTTCATGCAGGGTATGGACTGGCATTTAGGTTCTGGTCTTTCCATTGTGCTGATGATTTTTGTCATTGCTTCTATGGCGTTTATGAATACTCAGAATAAAGACGGGGAAGGAGGGACTGCCGTATGGTAAAAAAGAGTATAGAAAAATTATATCTTATTATAATTTTTTTGTTTCTCTATCTTCCTATTGGGGTTTTAATTGTTCTGTCTTTTAACAATTCCAAATCCCGCGTACAGTGGGGCGGATTTACCCTCCACTGGTATCAAGAACTTTTTAGAAGCCGGGTGATTATGGATGCCTTTTATACCACCATTACCATTACCCTGACTGCCTCTATTATCGCTACTATCTTAGGTACTATGGCAGCCATTGGTATCTATGGCATGAAAAAACGACATAAAGCGATTATGTTAGGAGCTACGAATATTCCTCTCTTAAATGCAGATATTGTAACCGGAATTTCCCTTATGCTCCTTTTGATTAAATTTACAAGACTTGGCATGAGTACCGTATTAATTGCACATATTACATTTAACATTCCCTATGTAATTTTAAATGTACTGCCAAAATTAAATTCCTTAAGTCCGAATATCTATGAGGCAGCCTTGGACTTAGGTGCCTCCCGCTTCTATGCTTTTTGGAAGGTAATCTGGCCTGATATCAAAGGCGGTGTATTCAGTGGACTGCTCATGTCCATTACCATGTCCTTAGACGATTTCTCGATTACCTATTTTACCAAAGGAGCGGGGACGAATACTCTTTCAACGATGATTTATACGGAACTGAAAAAGGGAATCAAACCGGAGATGTATGCACTCTCCACGATTCTGTTCATCATTGCATTGCTACTGCTTTTACTTATGAACTACCGTTCCTCTAAGAAAAGTGCTAATATGACATACAATATTTAAGGAGGATATCATGAAAAAGAAATTTATCTTACTTACAGCCTGCATTGGTGCAGTCTTTGCTCTTACTGCCTGCGGCTCATCTGATTCTAAAGATACCATTACCGTATTAAATTACGGAAAATACTTAGAACCGGAACTCATTGAACAATTTGAAGAAGAGACCGGCATTCAGGTAGAATATGAGGAATATGTCAATCCGGAAGAAATGTATACGAAGTACAAAGCCGGTGCTATTGACTATGACCTCATCTGTACCTCTGA
>JBJELL010000041.1:0-4427 GCA_051879115.1 Lachnospiraceae bacterium | reverse complement strand
ATCGCAGATAGCAAAGACATACTCCTAGAAATTTCTGCATGGTGGTAACGGAATACCACATATTATTCAAAAAATCCATGATATATTCAAAGTGAATTTCATCTTCCGGTAAACTATTTTATCCGCAGCATCACATAATTATGCTCCAGTCCCCGTTGCTCTGAATAGTGACTTTCTTATCTATCTGTGTTAGAATACAGGATAAAATTGATTCAAGAGGTCTGATTATATTATGAAACGTATCTTTACTTATCTAATAGAAAAAGAAACCACTGTGGGTACTTTCTTAAAAGAACAGGGTTACTCCCAAAGTGTTATTGTTCATCTGAAAAAGACTCCTCACAGCCTGACGGTGGATGGACGCTGGCTCTATGTAAAAGACATGCTCTATCCCGGTGATGAATTAAGGGTCGCTTTGATTGAAACCGAAGGTTCTATGAAAATCCCACCGGTGCCAATGGACTTAGACATTGTTTATGAAGACGAGGACATCCTTGTCATCAATAAACCGGCTGATACTCCAATCCATCCCTCTTTGCACAATTATGAAAATACCTTAGCAAACGGAGTTGTCCACTATTTTGCGAGTCAGGGAGAGCCTTATGTGTTCCGCTGTATGAACCGCTTAGACCGGGACACCACCGGACTTACGATTCTTGCAAAGCATATGTTAAGTGCCTCGATTCTATCCAAAGACATTGCTAATCGCAGGGTACACCGCACCTATCTTGCCATTGTAGACGGAGAACTGACCGGAGAAGGAACCATTGACGCTCCCATCGGACGGGAAGATGGTTCTCTGATTACAAGATGTATTGACTATGAAAAAGGAGAACATGCCGTAACCCATTACCGGAGTCTTCAGGTACGGGATGGTCTTTCACTAATCTCTCTTTGCTTAGAGACCGGACGTACCCACCAGATCCGCGTCCATATGAAACATTTAGGTTACCCTCTGATTGGAGACTACCTCTATCATCCCGATACCAGCAGGATTGCAAGGCAGGCACTTCATTCTTATCGCTTAGAATTCGTTCATCCAATCACAAAAAAGGCAATGGAGTTCACAGCCCCACTGCCTTTCGATATAGAGAGACTATTCCCCTCCCAGTTTTCTAGAAATGATAATCCCAATGCCTAACATCACAATTCCTGTGATAACGGATACCACATTGATTCCCGAAAAGTCATTGAGTAATACAATGGCTACCGGGGATGCAATAATCAGACCGATAATCGCCCAGTATGCCTGCATCGGGAATTTTTCAAATATTTTTTCAATAATCTTTGCAATCGCAAATATTCCAACAACAACTCCAATTCCAAATGGAATTAAAAATCCGCAGTCATGCCACATTCCGGCAACATTTCCATCTGCCAGATTGCTTACAAAACTGTTAATCGTCTTCAGTACCGGATTGTAATAACCCATAAGCATCAACATCATAGAACCGCTGACTCCCGGAATTACCATAGTCGCTGCCGCTACCACTCCGACTCCAAAGAGTTTCAATGCTCCAATCAGGCTGATGGTAAGTTCTGCTGCCCTTTCTTCACCCTCTCCCATCAACGCAAATGCGATGACTAATACAAAAAAAATCAAGAATGAAATAATATGGCTTATCCGTATCGTATTTCCTTTGACCTTCTGTGCCATCATCGGCAGACTTCCTAAAATCAATCCGATAAAGAACAGATTTGTCTGTATTGGTGCCTTATCAAAGGCAAATTCAATAATTCTTGCCACTACGATTACGGCAATTACTGCCCCTATCAGAATTGGAAGCAGTACCTTCATACTCTTCTTAAATTCGGAAAACAGATGTGTTGCCGCATGAATCATTTTATCATAGATTCCCATTGCTACTGCCATCGTTCCCCCGCTGACTCCCGGAATGATATTCGCTATTCCGATGACCATTCCCCTTAAAATTGCTTTTATCATGGTTCCTCCTGTTTAATTACATCTGCATAGGTAATACGGATGATCTTTCCTAAATCCTCCGGTGCCATTTCCACCTGATACCCGATTTTTCCGGCACTAAAAATAATCTTCTCCTGCTCTTTTGCCGTTCTATGGAGTACCGTTGGAAACACCTTTTTCATGCCAATCGGTGAACATCCGCCGTGAATATAACCGGTCAAAGAAAGCAGTTCTTTAGACTTTAACATCTCTATGGATTTCTCTCCTACTGCCTTTGCCGCCTTCTTCAAATCCAGTTCTTCTTCCACCGGAATGACAAATACATAGTTTTTCTTACTCTTTGCTACGGTAACAAGGGTCTTATATACCCGCTTAGCGTCCTGTCCAAGCATCTGTGCTACCTCAGTACCGCTGTATGCTCTGTCATTATCATATTCGTAATGCTGATATTCTATTTTTTTCTGGTCTAATATCCTCATCACATTCGTTTTTTCCATCTTCTATTTCTCCTTCGTGCCCTTTTTTGCACATGCAACATTATATCATTTCATAGGGATATTTCAACTTCTTTCTCTATTGTATTTTGAAAAAATATTTTCTATAATGAAATTATACAAAGGAGGTTGCTATGAATACAAAAGCAGTACGCATTTATGGAGTAAAAGATTTAAGACTGGAGGAATTTGAACTGCCTCCAATGGGCGAGGACGAAATCGAAGCCCGCATCATCACGGACAGTTTATGTATGTCCACCTACAAAGTATCAAATCAGGGCGCCAAACACAAGAAACTGCCGGATGACTTAGCAGACAATCCTGTCATCATGGGACACGAATTCTGCGGTGTAATTACGAAGGTGGGAAAGAAATGGGAACATTTATACAAACCGGGCGATAAATTCGTAGCACAGCCTAATTTAGGACGTGCCGATACCTTTTCCTTAGGCTATTCCTTCCCATATGTAGGCGGTGAGGCTACCAACGTAGTCATTATGAACGAAGCTATCGAAAAAGGCTGCCTGCTTCCGTATAAGGGAGACTCTTTCTTTGAAGGTGCCTTAGTAGAACCGCTGTCCTGCATTGTAGCCGGATTTAAAGCCAGTTTTCATCTAAGAGATCGCAATGACTACGACCACACGATGGGAATTAAAGAAGGCGGTTCCCTTGCCATCTTAGGCGGAACCGGACCTATGGGATTCCTTGCTATCGACTATGCCATCCACAATCCGAGAAAGCCAAAACACCTCGTAGTAACCGGACGTACCCAGTCCAAGCTCGATATGGCAAAAAAACTCTATCCTGTGGAAGAAGCTGCAAAAAACGGAGTTACTCTTACCTATGTTCTGACTTCAGATGAAGAAAACATGGTAGATGAGTTAAAAGCTCTCACACCGGATAAGAAAGGATTCGACGATATCTTTTTAATGGCTGCAAAGGAACATTTAGTCACACAGGCTGAAGCACTTCTTGCCTTTGACGGATGTCTCAACTTTTTTGCCGGCCCTGCCGACTCTAAGTTTGCGTCCACCATCAACTTCTACAACATTCACTACAATGCTACCCATTTTGTAGGAACCAGTGGAAGCAATACTCAGGATATGAAGGACGCGATTGCATTAATTGAAGATAAAGTCGTAAATGTATCTAAAATTGCAACACATATTATGGGACTAAACGAGGTCTGTGATTCTATTTTGAATCTGCCGAACATGCCGGGAGGCAAAAAAATAGTCTACTCCGGTAAAAAATTCCCGGTAGCAGACGTATCCGCTTTTGGTACGGATTCCGAATTTGAATCCACATTAAAAGAACTGGTTGCAGAATGTGGAGGACTCTGGAATGCCAAAGCAGAAGCCTATTTCCTAGAACATGCTGAGGATATCTGATATCCATATTAACTGTTTATCTACATAAATAAGGCAGGGTTTACGGTTTTCCTACCGTACCCTGCCTTTTTTTAGAAGCAAAGTTACCTACACCAACTGATTCGCTAAGGCTTTCATCGTCTCTAAGGTTTCATCCTTTACCGTAGAGCGGATAGTTACTACCGGTTCTACAATAGTAAGTTCTTTTTGCTTTTCTAACATTTCTTTCATAATGCGGGCTGCTGCCGGTGCCCAGGAGCCGTTCTCCATAAATGCAACCGTACGTTTCTGATAGTTTTTCACTTTTAAGTGATTTAAGAAATCCTCCATGCATGGGAAGATACCGCCGTCATAGGTAGCACATGCCAAAAGCATTTTAGAATAACGGAAGGCGTTGCTGACTGCATAGGAGACATCCTCTCTTGCTAAATCAATTAATACAACTTTCTTTGCACCCTTTTCTAAGAGAATGGATTTCATCTGCTCTGCTGCACGCTTTGTATTGCCGTGGATAGAGGCATAGGCAATGAGGATTCCCTCCTCTTCCGGCTCGTAGCTGCTCCAAGTCTGGTACTTATCGATATAATATCCCAAATCCTCTTTTAAGATTGGTCCATGTAACGGGCAAATCATACGGAT
>JBJELL010000040.1:0-4448 GCA_051879115.1 Lachnospiraceae bacterium | reverse complement strand
TTGTATCTAAAAGTTTTTATTGTCCTTGAATTGACGTTCTATTTTGTTTGGTGTAAAATTTTAATTAAGGATAAAAGGACGTAAAAGCGTTTAATTAGATACAAGGAGGGCATATTATGGCGTTTGGCAAGACTGTAAAAAATGGGGGAGTCATCCGCTCTTTAGCAGAGATGAAGGAAATGGACTATTCAGTAGAGTCTAAAGAGTTACAGGAGGTCTTTACAAGACTTCAAAAAGGAAAGAAACAGTTTGAAAGCATCATGGAAAAGAACCTGAATGCAGTGATGCAGGTAAGTTCTTTGGATGTAAAGATTGAAGACAATGCGAAGAAGATGACAAAGATTACGGATGACGTATCAGAAGCATCAGGAATTATACATAATGCAACCACAGAGACGGCATCCATTGCTGGGGAAGTTACCAATGCTCATGAGAATCTGACGAACACAATTATTGAAGCATCGGAAGAAGCCTCTGCGGTATTTAAAAAGATTGAAGCGGGACAGGATGAACTGACTGGAATCCGCGAACTGTCCACAAAAACCATTGTCAATTCTCACGAGATGCAGACAGATATGGAAAACCTGTTAAGTTTGATTGACCGGATGAATCAGGTTATTGAAGGAATCAATTCTATTTCCGCGCAGACGAACCTGTTAGCATTAAATGCAAGTATTGAGGCGGCAAGAGCAGGAGAAGCAGGAAAAGGATTTGCCGTTGTAGCAGATGAAATCCGCCAGCTTGCAGAGCAGACCAAGGAACTGACAGGCAATATGAGTGCTTTTGTAGAACATATTGAAGCAGCGTCACAGAAGAGTTCTAAGAGTGTGGAAACTACGATTGATGCTTTAGGAGTTATCAATGACAAGATTAATTCCGTATGGGAAATCAATGATTTGAACCAGAAGAGCGTGGGACAGATTTCTGAGTCTATCAGCTCCCTTGCAGCAGTCAGCGAGGAAATCAGCAGTTCAGTCAATGTGCTTGATACCCAGATTAGCAGAATGGAAGAACAGTGTGGAAGTCTGACGACAGATTCTAAAATGTTAGGTACGATTAACCGCAACCTGAATGATTCCATTAGACCGATAGAAACTGTAGAAAAAGAGTTAGATGATTCTATGAAGTTGATAGGAAAAATGGGTGAGGATGCTTTCTATATGCTTGACAATGCCGTATTTGAAAAATGTATCCGAAATGCCATCGATGCACATAAGGGATGGCTTGCTACGTTAGAGAGCATGAAAAATCAGCAGATGGTACTTCCAATTCAGTTAGATGATACGAAATGTGGATTTGGACATTTCTACTATTCTATGAATCCACGGAATGAAGAAATTTGCAAGATTTGGAACGGATTAGAGGAAAAGCACAGAGAATTCCACGGTTATGGTTCAAAGATGATACAGGCATTATTTGCAGAAGATTATTCCGGATCAGACAAAATCTATTCGGATGCAGAAAGATTTTCAAAAGATTTGATTCGTGATTTTGAAAAAATGCTTGAGATTGTAGGAAGACTTACCAAGGAAAAAGTAAAAGTATTCGCATAAAATTATAATGTAACCGTTCAGCCACAGCTCGTATCATGCGACAGTCCCATGGTACGGGCTGTGGCTGAACGGTTACCATTATATTACGAAAAAGCAGAAATCCTCCTTTACATCATTGTTTTATCATGTTAGTATACTAAAGTACATGATAAAGATGAAGGAGGATTTTTTTATGAAAAAAGCAACAAGATTTGCGGCTGTGCTTTTAGCAGCAACAATGGCATTTACAATGGCAGGCTGTGGAAACAGCAGCAAAGAAGCAGATACATCCGCGAAAAAGGAGAAGACAGAAGAAACAACGGATAAAGAGAAATTTATCGTTGGATTTGATGCGGAATATCCGCCATATGGTTACAAGGATGATAACGGAGAATATGTTGGATTCGATTTGGATTTAGCAGAAGAAGTATGCAAACGCAACGATTGGGAGCTTGTAAAACAGCCGATTGACTGGGATTCTAAAGATATGGAATTAAACTCCGGTTCTATTAATTGTATCTGGAACGGATTTACCATGACAGGTCGTGAAGATGACTATGAGTGGTCAAAGCCATATGTAGATAATTCCATTGTCGTTGTTGTAGCAGAGAATTCAGGAATTGAGAAAAAAGAAGACTTGGCAGGAAAAGTAGTGGCAGTTCAGGCAGATTCCTCAGGATTAGCAGCATTGACAGATGAAGAGGATAACGAAGAGAACTTAAAATTAGCAGCAAGTTTTGCAGAATTACAGCAGGTAGCGGATTACAACTCTGCATTTATGAACTTAGAAGCAGGTGCAGTAGATGCTATCGTTGTAGATATCGGAGTAGCAGAGTATCAGTTAGGATCTAGAGAAGGATTTGTAATGCTTGAGGATAAGATTCGTACAGAGCAGTATGCGGTTGGATTTAAGAAGGGTAATACCGAATTAAGAGATGAGGTGCAGGCTACCTTAGATGAGATGGTAGAAGACGGAACCTTTGATAAGATTGCAGAAGAATGGGATTTATCAGATATGGTATGTCTTGGTAAGTAAGGAGAAGATACATGGAAATTCATATCATGTTAGAACAGCTCCTTTCCGGAATGGGAGCATCCATCTCCATATTTGTACTGACATTACTCTTTTCCATGCCGTTGGGGCTGCTTGTGGCATTTGCGAGAATGTCTTCTATCAAGCCACTTCAGTGGCTAATGAAGATTTACATATCCATTATGAGGGGAACCCCTCTGATGTTACAGCTTTTAGTTGTCTATTTCGGACCGTATTATGTGTTTGGAATACGGCTTGTTCCGCAGTACCGTTTCTATGCTACCATTATCGGATTCAGCATTAATTATGCAGCCTATTTTGCGGAAATCTATCGTTCCGGCATACAGGGAATTCCGGTAGGACAGCGTGAGGCGGCAAAGGTATTAGGATATTCAAAAGTACAGACTTTTTGCAAAATTATTTTCCCGCAGATGGTAAAACGGGTTCTGCCACCGGTAACAAATGAGGTCATTACTCTGGTTAAGGATACTTCTCTTGCCTTTGTATTAGCCTATGCAGAGATGTTTACCATTGCAAAACAGATTGCAGCAGCCCAGACAACGGTAATGCCTCTTTTCGTGGCAGGTATTTTCTATTATGTCTTTAACTTGATTGTGGCAATGCTGATGGAATATTTAGAAAAACGTCTGTCTTATTATCAGTAGGAGAAGTAGGATGAAATTATTAGAGATAGAAAATTTAAAAAAGAGCTTTGGAGAGTTAGATGTCCTGCATGATATATCCTTAGACGTAGAAGAAGGAGAGGTAGTTGCAATTATCGGACCGTCCGGTTCGGGAAAGTCCACACTGCTTCGATGCTGTACCGGTTTAGAGAGCGAGGATAGTGGAAGTATTCGCTATGAGGGACATTTCGGACTGGTATTTCAGAACTTCAATCTGTTTCCGCATTATTCGGTGCTGAAAAACATCATGGACGCACCGGTCAGTGTACAGAAGCGGAATAAAAAGGAAGTGGAAATAGAAGCACGCAGACTGCTTGAGAAGATGGGATTAGAGGATAAAGCAAATGCCTATCCTTGTCAGTTGTCCGGCGGACAGCAGCAGCGTGTGGCGATTGCGAGGGCTCTTGCATTAAAACCGTCGATTCTCTTTTTTGACGAGCCTACCAGTGCTTTAGACCCGGAGTTGACGGGAGAGATTCTAAAGGTAATCAGAGAACTTGCCAAAGAAAAAATGACGATGGTAATTGTAACCCATGAGATGACTTTTGCCAGAGATGTGGCAGACCGTGTGATTTTTATGGATGGAGGTTACATCGTAGAGCAGGGAGAACCAAGGGAAGTAATCGGAAATCCAAAAGAAGAGCGTACGAAGCAGTTTCTTGCAAGATTTTTTGAGGGTTGATATATTGCATTTGCCATACAGCACAAAAAAGATTTTCTTTTTGAAAGTCAAATCTATTTGTGAAATTTTTATGGATTTCATAGTTTGAATGATTTTCTAAAAAGTTCGTCTAAATGACAGACAGCTTGTAACAGCTTTCGTGACTTTCTTAGCAGATGCAGGAGCAAAATTAAATGCCGTGGTCAACTGTCTGAGACTCATGGAATAACATTATTTCATTAAGTTTCAAGTCGAGTTTTGACCACGGCATTTTGATAAGATTTTGTGATACATCTGCTTAGAAAGTCTAGAAAGTTGGTATCGCTGTCATCATTAGACGGACTTTTTACGAAAATCCACATGATCTTTCATGAACATCATATAATTCCTGATTAATGCTTCTATCTATAGCACGATTGCATAGGCACCTCTACTTTTCTGAACAGATTTACCCCTCAAAAAATCTTGCAAGGAATTGTTTTGTACGTTCTTCTTTAGGATTTCCGATTACTTCCCTTGGGTCTCCCTGCTCTACGATG
>JBJELL010000039.1:2470-4453 GCA_051879115.1 Lachnospiraceae bacterium | reverse complement strand
AGCAAAGACATACTCATAGAAATTTCTGCATGGTGGTAACGGAATACCAATCTTATCAAAAAAATTCATGATATATTCAAAATGAATTTCATCTTCCGGTAACTGATATCAGCAGCAAAATGATTCGTGCAACAGCCACATGTTATGGGCTATGGCTGAACTGTTACGGCATATTTTGGAATTGTCAGGATATTTCCTCGAAGGCAATCTGATAGTTTTTTAAAAATATCCGTATATAGCTGTCCCACTCGAACTCTAAAGATTTATCAAGAGAAAAGGTCTGATAAGAGACTCCTGTGGATGCTGTTAATACACCGTTTTGAAACCGCAGATTCAACAGAAAGCTGTGAACGGTATCCGCAGATGCAGGAACTTCTGTTATCCGGGAGAAAAAGTCAGAGGGCTGCATCAAAAAGGTAAATTTGAAATAACCCGGTGTACGTTTTCCCTTGATTAAATCGAAAAGTGTTGGGCGCAACAGGGAAAATGGGAGGTAGGAAAGTCCGCTAAGTCCTTCTGCTTCTAATTCGTCGGGAGAATAGAAATCCGCTACCAGATGTCCGTCAAAGGTATAGGTAATACGGTTTTGTAAAGTGCCCTCCATGAACTGAAAGGAATCAAAAAGCTCTGAACAGAGCAGTTTTGTCATAAAGTTTCCAACATCTATGATTTGTAGTGCAATCACTGTAACTAACCTCCTGCTATGCCGGATATGCCGACTGTGTTTTGAAGAATAGTATACCATACTTTTTTATAGAAAAGAAATAAGTCCGGGTAGAAAAAGTAATAAGAATATAGTAAAATGTGAGTCAAAGCAGAGGAAGGGAAAAAAGATGGATAAGACAGTATCGAATTTATTTGAGTTGATAGAAAGGGGAGGTTCGCCGTTTCATGTGGTAAAAGCGGCAGAGAAGAGACTGCAAAATGCGGGATTTGAAAAGTTAGAGTTTGAGAAAGCATGGGGACTCAGCTTTGGGAAGAGTTACTATATGGTTCATCATGGAACCGCATTGATTGCCTTTACCCTGTCAGAGGATTTGCATTACCGTGACAGTTTTCGTATGGCGGCAGCTCATACCGATTTTCCGGGACTTCGTATCAAACCGGCACCTGAGGTGGAGTGTAAGGGCTATCAGCAGCTCAACGTAGAGGTATACGGCGGAGCAATACTCAACACCTGGTTAGACCGTCCGTTAGGAGTTGCCGGAAAGGTGGCGTTAAAGAGTGAGGATGTATTTGCACCAAAGATAGTATACTTTAAATCCAAACATCCGATTCTTACCATTCCAAATCTGGCAATCCATATGAATAGAGAGGTCAACAAGGGGATAGAATTAAACCGTCAAAAGGATATGCTTCCGATTGCCGGTATGGCAGGACAAGAGGCAGACAAGGCGTTCTTCATAGAATATTTAGCAGAAGAATTAGAAGTGGACAAAGAGGAGATTCTCGATTTTGACCTCTATGTATATAATGAAGAAAAACCACAGCTTGTGGGAATGAAAGCGGATATGATTTCAGCACCGAGATTAGATAATCTGACCTCGGTCAATGCCCTTTTAGATGGAATCATAGAAGGAAGAAGACAATCGGGAATCAATTTGATTGCGCTTTTCGATCATGAGGAGATTGGAAGCAGAACGAAGCAAGGGGCAGGTTCTATGATGCTACGGGATGTGGTAGAAAAGATTCAGTTATCGGTAGGCAGAGACACATGTCAGATAAAGGAGGCCATCTATAAGAGTATGCTTCTTTCCGTGGATGTGGCACATGCCTTTCATCCGAATCAAGGTGGGAAGGCGGACATTACAAGCCAGCCGATATTAAATCAGGGATTCTGTATCAAAGAATCGGGAAGTCAGTCCTATGCGACGGACTGTGAAGCAGTTGCCATTGTACAGCAGATTTGTGAGAGAAAAAACATTCCATACCAGAAGTATGCAAACCGCTCCGATATTGCAGGCGGTGGCACTCTTGGTACGA
>JBJELL010000039.1:0-2370 GCA_051879115.1 Lachnospiraceae bacterium | reverse complement strand
TACCAGAAGTATGCAAACCGCTCCGATATTGCAGGCGGTGGCACTCTTGGTACGATTGCAGATGCATTTTTGCCGGTAAATACCGTGGATATCGGTGTTCCAATACTTGCTATGCATTCAGCAAGGGAGCTGATGGGAAAAGAAGATATGAGGTCTTTGAGTGAGTTTGTGACAAATTATTTTTCAATCTAATAACAGGAGGTGCTAAATGAGACCGTTAAAGAAAGTGAGTGCAGCAGTCCTGATATTTGCCGTCTGCCTGCTTAGCGGTTGTAATTTGACCGAGTGGAAAGAGACGAAAGATGTCGTCATCGAAAAAGTCACGGATAGGGATATTCCAAAAGTAGAGAGTATCTCCGAAGAAGAATATGTGTATCAGACCTTAGATGAAGAGACACAGTGTGTCTATGACGAGGTATTGGACGCAATTTTAAATCATGAAGAAACGGCTGCTGTCTCTACAAAGAGCAAAGAGACGTTAGACCTTGCATATAATGCGGTAAATGCTGACTACGGTGGTCTGTTTTGGATATCAGGTTATATGTATACCCAGCATTATCGGGGAGATGATGTTATTGGAATGGATTTTTCGCCCACCTATACGATGGAACAGGAAGAACGTGAGAAACTTCAAAAACAGATTGATGAAAAGGTAGATAAGATGTTGTCGGGAATCTCTTCGGAGGATTCGGATTATAATAAAGTAAAATATGTCTTTGAAACCTTAATAGAGCAGGTGGAGTATAACCCCAAGGCAGAGAATAACCAGAACATTATCAGCGTATTTTTAAATGGGGAAACGGTGTGTCAGGGATATGCCTGTGCAACCCAGTATCTGTTGAAATATCTGGGAGTACAGAGTGCCATTGTAACCGGAAAAGCAGATGGAGAGTCCCACGCATGGAATCTGGTAAAAATGGATGGGGAATATTACTATGTGGACACCACCTGGGGCAATTCCCGTTATCTGAATGAGGATAAAACTCAGGAAAAATATGTGAACTATAATTATCTTGGAATGACCAGTGAGGAAATCAGTATCTCACATCAAGCGGAGACAGCATTTGAACTGCCGGAATGTATTGCAGTGGACAATAATTATTATGTCCATGAGGGACTGTATTTTTCCACATGGGATCCGGATGTGATTGGGGCACTGTATGCAGAGGCATGGCAGGAGGGAAATAAAAGGGTGTCGGTGAAGTTTTCCACACAGGAACTGTATGAGAAGGCAGTAAATTTTTTTGTCGGGGAAGAACAGATTGCCGACTACTGCGATGGAATTACAACCATGTACTACATTGAGGATAAAGAACAGAGGATTTTAACCATTTCTTTCTAAAAAAAGTAAATAACTCTTTTCAAAAGCAAATATTTATGATAGTATTAAGTAGTAATCAAAACTACGTGTAATAGAAAATAAAAAAAGGTAATATAATATTTGATAACAAATAAAAGAGAAATGAGGATATTTTATGAGCTATAAAATTGTAGTAGACAGTTGTGGAGAATTAAAACCGGAACAGAGAGCAGATGCACATTTTGCTTCTGTTGCCTTAGAATTAGATGTAGATGACTACCATGTGGTAGATGATGAGAGTTTTAAACAGGCGGAATTCCTGCACAAGGTAAAGCAGAGTCCGAATTGTCCGAAATCTACCTGCCCGTCACCGGAGCGTTATATGAAAGCCTTTGAAGGGGAAGCTCAGAATATCTACGTTGTGACACTCTCTTCCCAGCTAAGCGGTTCCTATAATAGTGCAGAATTGGCAAAATCCCTGTATTTAGAGGAAAATGAAGGAAAGAACATCCATGTCTTTGATTCTAAGTCGGCTTCTATTGGAGAGACACTTATTGCAATGAAAGCACAGGAGTGCGAAGAAGCGGGAATGAGTTTTGAAGAGGTTATCGCAGAAGTAGACCGTTATATTGAATCACAGAATACATTCTTTGTATTAGAGACTTTAGATACACTCCGTAAAAACGGACGTTTAAGTAATATCAAAGCATTGGTGGCAGGAGCACTCAATATTAAACCGGTTATGGGCTCTACCCCGGAGGGCAGCATCTGTCAGCTTGGTCAGGCAAGGGGAATGAACAAAGCATTGGAGAAGATGGTACAGGAAGTGGCAAATAAGACAAAACAGTGCGAAGAACGTATCATTGCCATTTCGCATTGTAATTGTCCACAGAGGGCTCTAGCAGTAAAAGAGAAGTTAGAAAAGGCGGCGAAGTTCAAAGATATCTTTATTTTAGATACCGCAGGAGTCAGTTCGATGTATGCTAATGACGGTGGAGTGATTATTGCAGGATAGTAACGTAACGGTTTAGCCATAGTCCGTACCATGGGACTGTCGCACTAATTATGTG
>JBJELL010000038.1:0-4459 GCA_051879115.1 Lachnospiraceae bacterium | reverse complement strand
ATTGCCGGGAATTGGATGTCTTCCGGATGTTATGACGGAGAATGATACCGCAAAAGTTGTGGTGCCGTTAGCAAGGAGGTAGACACTTTGGTAGTTATGATACTGTATGACAAAGTGCAAAAGGAGCAGGAGAGATTAAAGAAAGTCATAAAGGATGCAGTTGCCTATTTTTCAGAAGAACAGTTAGAAATGGTCTGTGTGCTCAGTCCTAAAGCGGTACAGGAATTCTTAGATGGGAGGCAGATTTTAGACCTGGCATGTATGGATGTAAGCGGAGGTGAGGATATCCGCTTACTTCGTTCCCTGAGGGGACAATATGAAGAATCAGAACTCTTGTTAGTAGCGGATACAGATATCTCGCCAATGGAATACTTAACGCCGGATATTCGTGCAGCCTCCCTGCTGCTAAGACCCTTTGAGGGGGAGCAGTGCAGACAGATTATATGGGAATTTTTCCGGTCATTCTATCAGTCGAGAGAACAGGTAGATGAGAAGAAGGTTTTATTGTTAGAGAATAGAAACGGAAAGACAGCTATACCGTTTCATCAGATATACTATATTGAGGTCAGAGAAAAGAAAATACATATCCGGCTGAAAAATAAAGAATACAGCAGATACGATTCTATGGAAGGGATTATGAAAGTGCTCCCGGATTCCTTTGTCAGATGCCACCGCAGTTTTGTATTCAATGCCGAGCATTTAGAGAGAGTAAAACTGTCGGAAAATATGATTTATTTAGAGCATGGTATTATGGTTCCCTTATCTAGAAGCTATAAGCCGGAGGTAAAGGAGTTCGTGGATGGATTGCGAAGTGGGTGAATACTATTATCTGAAAGAATCGGAAATCAAACTGTTGCTAGCAGGTTTAGGAGTGACACAGTTGTATGGCATTTTCACGGAAGAGGCAAAGAAAAAATTAGAAAAAGAAGAACTGCATAAAAACATGGCAAAGTTGTATCAGGAAGACTGGATAGACTGGGAGAATGGTAAGATTGCAGTCAAAAAACCCTTATCAAAGATTCTGTCTGTCATAGAAAAAAGCCGACGCTGCATTGTCATATATGGAAAAAGCCAGTCCGTCAAATGCTGCTATTTTACGAAAGAACAGGTAGTTATGGTGGAAAAAAGCCAAAGGGAAGAAGAGACACTTTGTATTTCTTATTCCACCATGCACAAATGGATTGCAGCGGTTTCAGAAGCAATAGAAATATCAGAAGGGTTCATTGATGATGTCTGTAAAGTTCAAAAGACAGAACAAAAATTTTTTCAATGGAAAGAAGATACAAAAATTTATTTAGAAGACGAATCCATAAAAGCGGTCTTTTGTCTTCAGGATAGCAAAAAGAATTATCTCTATAAACGTTTTTTGATACAGGAAAAGGGATTACAGACTTTTTTCATTGCACAGAGCCGTGAAAAAACGGTCAGAAACATCTATTACAGGGAAACCTTAGTCAAAAATTTAGAAAAATGGATGAGGGAGGTGCAGGCATGATATTAGTCGATGTATACATACCGGCGATTGACGAGAATTATGATTTTATGCTGGATGAAAATGCAGCAATAGAGCAGGTTACAGCAGAAATCAGCGGGATGATAGCGAAAAAGATGGGAGAAACAGGAACGGAGAATCAGGGGTTTACCCTGTGTTCTTTAGATGATAAAAAGAGGCTGAAAGGGAATAAAACCCTCCATACCAGTGGGATTACAGATGGAAGCAGACTACTTCTGTTATAGATGTAAAAAAATGTAAAAACAGGTCGTTTAGGGAGAAAAATGTGCATTCTATGGAAAAAATGATGTTTAGAAAGAAATGACTGATATACTTTGAAACAGCAATGGAGGTCTGAATGGAACTGGAATTATCGTTGAAAAGATGGAATCGTTTGATAGAGCAACTGAGTGAATATACCAAAATACTTCGGCACAGTGAAGCTGAATTAGAAGAAATATGTAGCCGGATTAGGAAAGAAGAAAAGACTCAGGAGAACATATCTATTGTAAAGTCCATACAGAAACAGGAAGATTCTCTTCATGGACAGGTAATTCGCCTAAATGAGATGAGGACTGCACTTGAAAAAATAAAGAGACTTTATGAGGAATGTGAGGACAGCATTGTAGAGACAGGAGAGGGAGAGTACCGACATTTTCCGGAAGAATTCCAAGTAGCAAAATTAAGGGGATGGGATGTTGTCTCTGTCATATTGAAGTAACAAAAGAAAGGGAGGATGAAAAAGAATGGCAGACCATATCAAAGTCAATACGACCAGATTACAAAAGGATTCCGAGAAAGTAAATAAATATGTTTCCAATATGGAAAAAGAAATATCAAAAATGAAGGACAGTGTGTCACAACTGGACAAGATGTGGGATGGAGAAAGCAGTACAGCTTTCAAAAAGGCATTTAACGATGATATGAATGCAATGGCAACTATTATAAAAAATTTAAAGGGTGTCTATTCTTACGAGAGCAATGCTAAGAAAAAATATGAATCCTGTGAAACAAAGGTTGCGTCCCTCATTTCGGAAATCCGGGTGTAAGGAGGAGATAAAAAATGGCGAATGTAACATTGAAAGTGTCTACAGATGTAATGAAAGCTAAGGCAGATGAAATTAAGACACAGGCAAAGAATATAGAAACCAACTGGGAACGAATGAAGGAAGTCGTAAACAATTCTAAGACGTACTGGGAGGGAGATGCAAGTGACTATCACCGCAGATATCTAAAAGATAATGAGGATGATGTGAAAAAAATTATCAAGCGTCTGAATGAGCATCCCAAAGATTTACTGTCCATGGCGGGCATCTACTCAGAGACAGAAAAACAGGCAGCGAAGATAGCATCCGCTTTACCGGATGATGTCATTGTATAGGGGAGGTATCTATGGCAAAGACATTATATACGATTAAAATGGATTTTAATAAGGCAAAAAATCAGGCGGACCAGTTAGAGAATATAGCAAAAAATATTCAAAGTCTCGCAAACAATAAATTAGAGGATTGTCTCAATGGAGTGAAAGCGAACTGGAAAGGCGATAATGCCAACTCCTATGTAAAAAAAGGAGTAAAGGTGGAGAATAATTTAAAATCAGTGGCAGACAGCCTTATGAAAGTCTCCTCTACTATGCGCCAGATGGCAGATAATACCTATAAAGCAGAAAAAGAAGCACTGGAATTAGCGAAAAAAAGAAGTTTTAAGTAAACAAAAGAGTTCTTAAAATACGATAAGTATTTAAAGATAGAGCAAAAAAACAAAGAAAAAATTAAGGAGGTCATTAAAATGGCAAGTACAATTACGGCGAATATGTCAACGATCAAAAGTAAGGCGAGTGAATTGCGAAGCCTGAACAAAAAGCTGAAAAAACAGATTGAGAGTCTGGTATCAACGGAAAAAACATTGAATTCAATGTGGGATGGTGAAGCAAATGATGCGTTCCACAAAGCTTTTTCAAAAGATACCACGCAGATGAATAATTTCTACAATGCGATTGAGAAATATGCAAGCAGCCTCGAGCAGATTGTAGAAGCCTATAACAAGGCAGAAAAAGCAAACTTAAATACAGCGAGCAAAAGAACCTACTAATTAAAAACAGAACAAGGGAGGAAATATCATATGGCAACATTAAAAGTAACTCCGGCAAAACTGAAAAGTACAGCAACAGCACTTCAGTCAACCGGTTCACAGGTAAAATCACTTACAGCACAGATGACAACTTTAGTAAGCAGCTTATCAGGTAACGTATGGAGCGGCGATGCAGCAACCGCTTATACAAAGAAGTTTAAAAAGTTAGATGATGACATTAGCAAAATGAAAAAAATGATTGATGAGCACGTAAAGGATCTTCAGACCATTGCAAGTCAGTATGAGAAAACAGAAAATGCAAATAAGGCAGCAGCCAATGCACTGTCTTCGGATGTTATTGTCTAAAATAAAAGAAATGAGAGCACTAGAGTATGCTGGTGCTCTTTTTCTGCAATATAAAAAAGGTAAGTGAAAAAGGGATGAAAAAGAGAAACAGAATAGGATTATTATTGGTGGGAATGGCAGTTACCATGTTTTTTTCTATAGGGATAGAGAGCAATGCTGCAAAAAAAGAAAGTCCGGTGGAAACTGCCAAAAATGGAATTGTAGAAATCCAGTCCGGTTTTACGGATTCGGAGGGAAAATTCTGGAGAATGCAGTATGGAAGCGGTTTTTTGGTAAGTAATACCCAGGGAAGTACTGTGATTATTACAAATAACAGTATTGTACAAAATTCCATCAAAGCACGCACGGCGTACTGTGAAAAAAAAGGAATTATAACGGAAGGAGTCTCCTACGAAAACGAAATCCGGGTGGTAGTAAAAGGCGACGTGTTGACACAGGCATCGGTGTTAGCAAGTAGTAAAACACAGGATTATTGTGTACTGACAACGGAAAGTGTCATTAAGGAAAAGACAGCCCAAAAAATAGAAAAAA
>JBJELL010000037.1:0-4468 GCA_051879115.1 Lachnospiraceae bacterium | reverse complement strand
TTCTTATAAGCCACCACAACTTTGTTAACATAATTCATTGGGTTGATGGAAGCAGCCGAAGCCCGTTCATTCAAAGCATCCTTAAAAGTATTCAAAACCTTAAAACTTTCCTGTGCATCATCAGAAGTAATGGCATCTGAAAGGAGTGCCCGGTCTATTTCGATTCTGCCATCTTCCACTGTCCGAAGTCCTATCGCCTCTAGTTCGTTCCGGTATTCAGAAGAAACACGGCAGATATCAGAACGGAGCTTATTTCCCTGCTGTTTCTCTCCAATGCTGTTTGTAGCGATATCAATGATAGAATTATAAGAATCTACAAGTTCCTGAAGATTATCAGCAACAGCGTCCACACTTGGTTTATAACCGATAGTCTCGCTTTCGCCGTCCTTGCTGACATCCTTTAACGTCAATTCAAACGTCTTATTAATCGTAAGTGTATTAGAATAAGAGGAATGTTCTGCTCCATTTAATAAGAAAGAAGAATTTTTAGCAGGAGAATACACCTCGTTGATTCCAAGTACCTGCATGGCAACATAGGAATTAGTCGTACCTTCCGGTATAATCTCAAAGAGAAATTCCTCATTCTCGCTAAGTCCGGTCTGAACAGATTCTAACTGCAAAGCACTCTGGTTTTTTTCGTTTTCTAGAACTTCCGCGGTTAATCCAATATTGGCACTGTTAATCAAACGACTCAACTTATCGAGGACATCCCGGTTATTTTCGCCTTCATTTACATTGAACTGAAATTCATAAGAAGCCGAATTCGTATTCAAATCAAAGGAATAACTTCCGATAGGAATACTTTTTCCTTTATTATTCAGAAAATGTCCTTGATTCACCTGAGGTTTGGCAAGCTGCTTTACCTCAATCTCAAAATCATCCATAGACTCCGTATCGTTATTCGTACCAATATATTTTGCTTCTACAACAGAGTCATTGGTAGAAGTAGCAATCTTTTTGGAAAAAGCACTCTCAATGCCACTTCCATTCTCAGAAAGGGAAACAATGACATTCTGAATGTTCCTTGCATTTTCTTTGACATCAATGGCGAAACGGGCAACCTCCTTAGAATTCTGTAATTTATACAGAGGGGATTCCTTATTCGTCTTAACCATCCGGTTGTAGATATCACGTAATTCACTTTTTTTATGAGAATCATAACGGGATACAGTTGAGTTGGCATAGGTACTCAAATAGTAATGATATACAGTATCAATAGCTGCCATAATTCGTCCCCTCCTTTCTTCCTTGAAATAATAGAACGAATAGAAAAATAAATCCATTTATACAACTACATTATAATACGGAAAAAACATTTTGTCATCCGAAATTCTAGGAAAAACGTACTATTCTTTATAATATATCGTCAGAAATGTGAAAAAATGAAGATAAAACTTAAGTATTGACGCACCCGCCGGATTGTGCTATATTAGACTAGCGATGGAAGTAGGTCTTTTTTTTATGCCTAAAAACAGAAAGAATTAAAGTGGAGGTGGAAGTTGTGCGCACTAAGATAACATTGGCATGTACGGAATGTAAGCAGCGTAATTACAATACGACAAAAGATAAGAAAGCTCATCCGGACAGAATGGAAACTAAGAAATATTGCAGATTCTGTAAGACACACACATTACACAAAGAAACGAAGTAAGCGTGACCAAGCAAAGGAAGTGACTAAGATGGGAGAAACCACAAATAAAGAAAATGCTCCAAAAGTGAGCAGGTTCACCGGTCTGAAGGCTGAATTTAATAAGATTATTTGGCCTGACAAAGAATCACTTGTACGTCAGACGACAGCCGTTGTAATAACATCTGTTGTTTTAGGTTTGATTATTGCACTTCTGGATTATGTAATCCAGTATGGTGTGGATTTCCTTGTGAATTTATAATGGAGGCAAAGGTGATTTTATGGCAGAGGCACACTGGTATGTAGTTCATACCTACTCAGGATATGAGAATAAGGTTAAGGCGAACATCGATAAGACAATTGAGAACAGACATTTGGAAGACCAGATTTTAGAAGTAAGGGTTCCAATGCAGGATGTTGTCGAATTAAAGAACGGTGCAAAGAAACAGGTTCAGAAAAAAATGTTTCCGGGTTATGTTCTGATTAATATGGTTATGAATGATGACACATGGTATGTTGTCAGAAATACCAGAGGCGTTACCGGATTTGTTGGTCCGGGATCGAAGCCGGTACCACTCACTGAAGCTGAAATGAGACCGTTGGGAATTGAATCAGACAACATTGTAGTAGACTTTGCAGAGGGAGACAGCGTTGTAGTTACAGGAGGAGTTTGGAAAGATACTCTTGGAGTTATCCAGACCATGAACCCTGGAAAGCAGATTGTCACAATCAATGTGGAATTATTTGGTCGCGAAACACCAGTAGAAATAAGTTTCGCAGACGTGAGAAAGACGAATTAATAAAGGAGGCAAATCCAAATGGCAAAAAAAGTAGAAGGATATATTAAACTGCAGATTCCAGCTGGTAAAGCAACACCGGCACCACCTGTTGGACCTGCACTTGGACAGCACGGTGTTAACATCGTGGAGTTCACAAAACAGTTCAATGCAAGAACAGCAGATCAGGGAGACTTAATCATCCCTGTAGTAATTACCGTATATGCGGACAGAAGCTTCAGCTTCGTAACAAAGACTCCGCCGGCACCGGTATTAATCAAGAAAGCATGCAACATCAAATCTGGTTCAGGTGTACCGAACAGAGAGAAAGTTGCAACAATTTCCAAAGCAAAAATCCAGGAAATTGCAGAACTGAAAATGCCAGACTTAAATGCAGGTTCTTTAGAGGCAGCTATGAGCATGATTGCCGGAACTGCAAGAAGTATGGGTGTAACAGTAGAGGAGGCCTAAAGCAGCTTGGTGAAATCGAGCCAGAGGCGAAGATTGAACCTTAGCGCGTGGCCGTTCTGTGAGATTAGTGAAGCCAAACCAAAGGCGAAGGCTGAGCTTAGCGAACAGAACTACCTTAAAATATCGCAAATTAAGCAAAAAAGACTGAAAACGACACAATCGTGGGAGGGATATCTCCCGATATTACCACTAGGAGGTTTTTGAAATGAAAAGAGGAAAGAAATATGTAGAGGCTGCAAAAGGCATCGACAGAGCTACACAGTATGATGTTGCTGAAGCAGTAAGCCTTGTGAAAAAAGCAGCCGTTGCAAAATTTGATGAAACAATCGAAGCTCACATCAGAACAGGTTGTGACGGACGTCACGCAGAGCAGCAGATTCGTGGTGCGGTAGTATTACCACACGGAACAGGTAAATCTGTAAAAGTATTAGTTATCGCAAAAGGTGACAAACTTGACGAAGCACAGGCTGCCGGAGCAGACTTCGTAGGTGGAGAGGAATTAGTTCCAAAGATTCAGAACGAAGGATGGTTAGATTTTGATGTTGTTGTTGCTACACCGGATATGATGGGTGTTGTTGGTCGTTTAGGACGTGTACTTGGACCAAAAGGTTTAATGCCAAACCCGAAAGCCGGAACAGTAACCATGGACGTAACAAAGGCTGTTAACGACATCAAAGCAGGTAAGATTGAGTACAGATTGGACAAAACAAATATTATCCATGTGCCAGTTGGAAAAGCATCTTTTACAGAAGAGCAGTTAGCGGACAACTTCCAGACGCTTATGGATGCAATTAATAAAGCAAAACCAAGCAGCTTAAAAGGTCAGTATATCAAGAGCATCACATTAGCTCCTACTATGGGACCTGGCGTAAAAGTAAACGTAGTAAAAGTTGCGCAGTAATTGCATTTATTAGTTGACATCGAAAATAGATAATGATATAATGCAAAAGCATGTTGCCGAAGACAGCAGGTGCCGCAAGGCGTAACCGTAGAACCTGCCGAGGGAATTTATTTGATGAAATATCAGTAAATGAATTTAGAACCTCTCTGTCTATGGCAGAGAGGTTTTTTGATTAGACCTTCTATGTCTGAGGAAATACAGAAAAAATAAAGGAGGTGCACGATTCGTGGCAAAAGTAGAACTGAAACAACCAATCGTACAGGAGATTTCTGAGCAGATTAAAGATGCACAGTCTGTTGTACTTGTTGACTATCTTGGACTCACTGTAGCAGAGGATACTCAGTTACGTAAAGAGTTAAGAGAAGCAGGTGTTACTTATAAAGTATATAAGAACACATTAATGAATTTTGCATTCAAGGGAACAGATTTCGAGAGCCTTGCTCCGATGTTAGACGGACCTAATGCAATCGCAATCTCTACAACAGATGCTACAGCTCCAGCAAGAATTTTAAGCAAATTCGCAAAAGGTGCTCCGGCATTAGAGATTAAAGCCGGTGTTGTAGAAGGAACATTCTATGATGCAGAAGGAATGAAAGCAATCGCTTCTGTACCATCAAGAGAAGAATTACTTTCCAAATTACTTGGAAGTATGCAGTCTCCAATCACAAACTTTGCTCGTGTTATTAAACAGAT
>JBJELL010000036.1:0-4481 GCA_051879115.1 Lachnospiraceae bacterium | reverse complement strand
GGTGTAAAAAGAGAAAACCTTGACAAATAAGGGGTTCTGTGCTATCCTTGCCAAAGAATGATGAAAAACGCTGTGAAAAAGAGAGTACATTTAGGGAACTACTACAGAGAATCTTCCGGGTATAAAAGCCACGCTGAGAGGAAGAATAGGGAAATAAATGGAAGATGGCTTTGGAGCGGCATAGCCGAGCAGATAGTCAGGTTATGAAGGGTTCGCCCGTTATAGCGAGGAGTGCTGATAGGCACTTGCTAAGGTTTGTACCGTGAGGTATGAATGAATTGAAGTGGTAACACGGGATTTATGGCTCGTCTTCAGAAGGAGACGGGTCTTTTTTGATATAGAAATTTCTTTGGATTTCCCATATCAAAAAAGTTCTCCGGGTAGGATCGCACTGCATCAGAGATAGGACAATCGAAATGAAAAAGTATGGAAAAGTAATCATAGGGATACTGTTGTTAGCACTGGTTTCTTTAGCCGTTGCGGGAAATGCAGATGCAAAAGAGACCGTCCGCTATTGTGGAGACAGTACCTTTAAACAGGTTATAAAAGAGGAAATACAATCGGAAAAAGGACTTTCATCCAATAAAGGAAAGCGATATTATGTTTCAACTTCAGGAAAAGATAGTTGGAAGGGGACGAAAAAGAAGCCTTATCGAACCATATCAAAAGCCGTAAAAGTTTTAAAACCGGGAGATACCTTGTATATACGCGGAGGTACTTACAAAGAAGAGGTTGTAATACCGGATTCGGTCAAAGGAACAAAGAAAGGTTATATCACCATTCAGAATTATAAAGATGAAAAAGTGATTTTAGATGGGGCAAAAAAGAAATCGCCTGTCATGCTTTCTGTGAATGGAGCCTCTTATCTGAGGATTCAGGGTTTGGAAATTAAGAATGCAAAGGGTCAGGATGCCTGCGGAATCTATGTAGAACCGGGAACACATCATCTAATCATCCGAAATAATAAGATTCATGATGTAAAAGTAAGTAAGCCATCAGAAAAAGACAGGTGTGCAAATGGAATCCTGTTTTTTGGAGAGAGTGAAAAACAAAGTATCCATGATATTCTGCTATACAAGAATAATTTCTATGATTGTCAGACCGGATGGGCAGAATGCATTTCTGTAACCGGAAATTGTGAAGCTGTAAATATTATATCCAATAAGGTAAGCAAAACGGGAAATATCGGAATTGATATCTCAGGAAATTACGGTTATTGTAGCAATCCTGCCAAAGACTTTCCAAGGGAATGTCTGATATACAAAAATCGGGTGGAAAAATGTGTGTCATCTTCTGCGACCTCCTATGGTATTTATGTAGATGGTGGACAAAAGATAGATATTGTGAAAAATACCATCCAAAAATGCAGCGGCGGAATAGAAATCGGTGCAGAGGAGAAACCGCCAAAAGAAAAGTATTCCACCTCAAAAATTTTAGTTTCAAACAACAAGATAACCGATAATATGGAAAATGCCATAACCATTGGTGGCTATAAAAAATCTCTTGGCTGGGTAAAGGATGTTCAAGTTCAAAAAAACACCTGTCAAAACAATGGATTGGATAACGTAATCCTGACTCTGGCAAAGTGTAAAAATGTAGTAATAGAGAATAATACATTTGTCAACGAGTCAGGTGGAGCGGCCCTTGTATATGCGGAATTTTCTTCTAAATATACAAAAGAGATTCGTTTTAAAAACAATACATTTTATAATGGAAAAAGTAAAAAACATGCAAATATTACTTACTTGGGAAATAAATACCCTTCCTTTGATGAATGGAAGAAAGTAGTAGGGAATAATGCAGGTAAATATAAAAGTAAATAATGAAAGAGAGGAATAGAAGATGAGCAAAGGAAAATTTTACATGACAACAGCCATTGCCTATACATCAGGCAAACCACACATTGGCAACACTTATGAAATTATATTAGCAGACAGTATTGCAAGATATAAGAGAATGGAAGGATATGACGTATTTTTCCAGACAGGAACAGACGAACATGGACAGAAAATCGAGTTAAAGGCACAGGAAGTCGGCATTTCTCCAAAGGAATATGTAGACAATGTGGCAAAACAGGTACAGGATATCTGGGATTTGATGAACACTTCCTATGACAAATTCATCCGTACCACCGATGAACAGCATGAAAAACAGGTACAGAAAATTTTCAAAAAATTATACGATCAGGGAGATATTTACAAAGGACATTATGAAGGACTCTACTGTACTCCATGTGAATCCTTCTTCACAGAATCCCAATTAGTGGACGGGAAGTGTCCTGATTGTGGAAGAGAGGTAGTTCCGGCAAAGGAAGAAGCCTACTTCTTTAAGATGAGCAAATACGCAGACCGTTTAATTGAGCATATCAATACACACCCGGAATTCATTCAGCCGGTATCCCGCAAAAATGAGATGATGAATAACTTCTTACTGCCGGGATTACAGGATTTATGTGTGTCTAGAACCTCTTTCTCATGGGGAATTCCGGTAGACTTTGACCCGAAACACGTAACCTATGTATGGTTAGATGCCCTGACGAACTATATCACGGGAATTGGTTACGACTGCGATGGCAATTCTACGGAGCAGTTCAATAAGAACTGGCCGGCAGACTTACACTTGATAGGAAAAGATATCATCCGTTTCCATACCATTTACTGGCCAATCTTTTTAATGGCACTGGATTTGCCGCTGCCAAAACAGGTATTCGGACATCCGTGGTTAATTCAGAGCGATGGAAAGATGAGTAAATCCAAAGGAAATGTACTCTATGCAGATGAACTGGTAGACTTCTTTGGTGTGGATGCAGTACGTTACTTCGTTCTTCACGAAATGCCGTTTGAAAACGACGGAGTTATTTCCTGGGAACTCTTAGTAGAGAGAATCAACTCCGACCTTGCTAACACTCTTGGAAATCTTGTAAACCGTACCATTTCCATGAGCAATAAATATTTTGGCGGAGTGGTATCTAATAAAAACGTCTGCGAAGATGTAGATGCCGACTTAAAAGAAGTGGTAACCACAACCATTGACCGGGTAAGTGCTAAGATGGATGAACTTCGTGTAGCCGATGCCATCACAGAAATCTTTGCATTGTTCAAACGTTGCAACAAATACATTGATGAGACTATGCCGTGGGCACTTGCAAAAGAGGAAGACAAAAAAGACCGTCTTGCAACCGTACTTTACAATCTGGTAGAGAGTATTACTATTGGTGCATCTTTATTAGAGAGCTTTTTACCGGAGACGGCAGAAAAGATTTTTGCACAGTTGAATACAGAAAGAAGAGCTTATGAAGAACTTTCCACCTTCGGTCTGTATAAAGACGGAAATAAGGTAACAGACAAACCGGAGATTCTCTTTGCCCGCTTAGACTTAGAGGAAGTATTAAAAAAGGTAGAAGAGCTTCATCCACCGGTAGAAGAAGAGGAAGAAGCAGGCGAATCAGAACCGGGAATTGATATCGAGCCAAAAGAAGAAATCAGCTACGATGACTTTATGAAAATGCAGTTCCAGGTAGGAGAAATCATTGCCTGTGAAGAAGTACCGAAATCTAAGAAATTACTCTGTTCTCAGGTTCGTATCGGAAGTCAGGTAAAACAGATTGTATCTGGTATTAAAAAACACTATTCCGCAGAAGAAATGGTAGGAAAGAAAGTCATGGTTCTTGTGAACTTAAAACCTGCAAAATTAGCAGGAATCCTCTCCGAAGGAATGCTCTTATGTGCAGAGGATGAAAACGGCGAACTTGCACTGATGATACCGGAAAAAGAAATGCCAAACGGAGCAGAAATCTGCTAGATTAGATTCTAAAAAAGTTAAAAAGCAGTTAATATGACCGACCTCCAAAGTCAGATTTGAATTCTGGCTTTGGAGGTCGGTTTTGATTTTAAGAGGCTCTTTGCGTCTTTTTTTGTTTGTCGGCAACCAGATAAATGGCAAAGATTGCTGCAAAGAATAAAAATTGAATACCAATGCATTTCCAGTAGAGGTTCATGGAAAAGGCTTCATCGGAAAAGCCGCTGATTCTGTCCGTAACCTGAATGTACCAGTAAGCCGGAAGAAAACGTGCGATGGATAGAACCTGTTTTCCTAACATATACTGTGGAACAAAGATACCACAGAAGAAGCTCATCCCCAATGCTACTACGTTTGTAATCATATTCAACACATTTCCATTTGGTGAAAAGGTGCTGACTAAGAGTGCAATTGCCATGCAGACTAACAGGAAGACAAAGCTGTTTAAGATGCATAGCAGTCCGTCTTTTGAAAACATTGCCGGGCCAAAAGCAATTCTTCCTACAAGGATAAATAAAATCCACATAACCAGACTGAAAATGACACATCCAAAACTTATCTGTAAGGTCTTATCCATATGATGCAGGGAGGAACAATCCAATCTGTTCTTCAAATCCTTTTTCCGAAAGATAATCAGAATCGGAGAGAGTCCTAAGACAATAACTGCAATCAGGATGTAAGGC
>JBJELL010000035.1:0-4484 GCA_051879115.1 Lachnospiraceae bacterium | reverse complement strand
CTGGTTCTTCCTAAGATTTCATAGGTATTATAGTCTTTTACTTTTACCAAATGGGTGTGACCGCCGGAGGCTACAAGGCATAAAAACGGCGGTTCTAATTCTTTATTTTCAATGTAATTCACACAGATATGTCCCTCGATATGGTGTACCCCTACCAATGGTTTTTTTGCAGCATAGGCAATGGCTTTTGCTTCTGCAACTCCGACTAGGAGGGCTCCCACCAATCCCGGTCCATAGGTCACACCAATGGCATCGATGTCTTCTAAGGTGCACTCCGCTTCCTGCAATGCCTGTGTAATCACTTGATTTATTTTTTCTATATGTTTACGCGAGGCAATTTCCGGCACAACACCTCCATAGAGGGTGTGAAGTGCTATCTGTGAAAAGATTACGTTAGAACGTACATCCCGTCCGTTTACAACCACGGCTGCCGCTGTCTCATCACAGGAACTTTCGATTGCCAGTATTTTTATTTCTTTTTTATCATTCATCGGATTTATCCCCTTCTACTAAATGATATCCTAAGATTTTCCATTTCTTTTCTTCATCTTTGCGAAGTATATATTCTTCGTAAGTACGGGTATAAGAATTGCCCTCTTTTATAAAATACGACGCTGTCACAAAGGCGCACTCTTTTCCATCTACAGTCTTATACTCAATCTCACTGCTGCTGCTGACGGTGGTATCCGCAATGGTCTGTCCTCTTTCTTTGTATCCTTCCACGTCTGTTTTTAAGGTAGAGAGGTATACATCTTTCGGATTATTGTTCAACAGTTCGTCATCCATCAGTTTTCTTGCCTGTTCTGCAAGTTTTTCAAACTGTTCCTCATCATATTCTTCATTGTACAGGCAGGACAGAATCCGGTTATAGAATTTTACTGTCTCTCTTGGTGTCGGCGGGTAATCCTGATCTAAATCTTCTAAAAGCACTTCTGTTACGGCACTTACCTCGGTACTGTTCTCCACATTTTTCTTATCTTTGTGAGAAAGATAGTAATAATAACCCACAATCAATGCAATACACAGTACGGAAATTCCGATTATCTTAATGTATTTTTTCATCTTTAGTCCCCCTTAAAATCCAGTTCGATACTCTTTCCGTCTTTTCCTAAATAAGAATTCGGGAAAATTTTACGAACTTCATCCATATAACGTTCTGCTTTTACCAGTGATGGACTGAAATGTGTCAGCCATAACTGCTGCGGACTTGCTTTCTTTGCCAGTTTTGCAGCTTCATAAAATGTCATATGTTTGTATTGTTTTGCTTTTTCAAGCTTCTCCGGTTCTGCATACATGCCTTCACAGATGAATAAATCAGAGTCCTCTGCTGCTTTCGCAATATTGTTTACCGGTCTGGTATCTGTACAATAGGTGACTTTAATTCCCTTTCTTGGAGGTCCTAATACCATTTCCGGCGTATAGAGAAGTTCTCCTTCCTGAATATGCTCTCCTTTTTGCAGACGGCTCCAGTATTTCTGAGGTATCTCTCTTTCTTTCGCCCGTTCTACATCGAATCGTCCGGCTCTGTCAATCATAAGACTGTAACCATAGCAGGTAATGTTGTGGTTCACCCGGAATGCGTGGATACGGTATCCGGCAATCTCAATCTCTTCTTCCGGCTCTGTCAATTCGATAAATTCAATAGGAAACGGCAGTTCCGGTGCAATGATGCGCAACGCGTTTACTACACGTTCTAAGCCTTTGGGTCCTATCATGGTAAGGGGTTCTGTCCGTTCTGCATTTCCCATAGTCAGCAATAATCCCGGGAGCCCGCTGATGTGGTCTGCATGATAGTGGGTAAAGCAGATTACATCGATGGGCTTAAAACTCCATCCCTTTTCTTTTACTGCAACCTGAGTTCCTTCTCCACAGTCAATCAACAGGTTGCTTCCGTTATATCTTGTCATCAGTGAGGTAAGTCTTCGATAGGGGAGAGGCATCATTCCTCCCGTTCCTAACAAACAAACATCTAACATAGCAGCTCCTTTTCTAAAGAAGTTCTGTCACCATTTCTTCCTCTAATGGTATTGCAAACTGCGCCGCAATCCGCTCAAAACATTCTTCACATATAATTCCTTTTTGGATAGTGCCATCTTTTTTAGAAAAATAGCCCCATCGCTGTTCAATTCTTACATATTCTTCCTGTCCCAGTGTTCTTCCACAGCAGTTGCAAACTGTTCTTTTTTCTTCTGTCTTCATCTGCATACCTCCTAAGATTTTCTTATATTCTCATTATAAAATCTTAATCTATTGTCTGAACAGTGGTAATATCTGGTGTCAACACCATAACATAGGCATCTTCTTTTGGTCTTTCATAAAATCCTTTTCGTACCCCGCAGTTGGAAAATCCTGCCCTTTCATAGAGGGCAATCGCCGGTGCATTACTGCATCGTACTTCTAAAAAAATAGAGACTGCTCCCCTTTGCTGTGCCAAAGATATGGCTTTTGTTACCAGAGCTTCTCCTACATGACCTCTGCGGTATTCTTTTGCAACAGCTACATTGGTAATCTCCGCTTCATCTGCTGCAAGGTAGAGCCCGATATAGCCCGCCACTTTTCCTTCCTGTTCTGCCACTAAAAAAAGAGTATAATCTGCTTTTATGGCATCTAAAAAGGCTTCCTTCGACCAGGGCATAGAAAAAATTGCCGCCTCTATCTTTGCTGCTTCTTCTACATCTTCGGTCTCCATTCTGCGAATCTGCATTCTTAGCCTTCTTTCTTCTCCATTCTCTCACGCTCTGCCTGAGAGAGTCTTAAATAGTCCGGTTTATGCTCTGCGGCATCTTCCATTCTTCCCATACGATAATATTCCATAGCAAGGGCACCTACGGCACCTGCCCTTTGTTTGTTCAAATGTGCCGGTGCATAGCTGTGAGCTATTTTACATTTTTCTTCTATTATATCACGAAATACGGGAACACCATCCCCTAAAAACACGACGGGACGCCCGATTTCATTGATTTTTTCTAATATTTCTTCAATTCCGACTGCACACTGCTCTACTAAGGTAGTCATTCCTTCGTTTTTAAATTCATAGAGTCCCGTGTAAGTCTGATTCCTTCTTGCATCCATTAAAGGGCAGACTAGGTCTCTGTTCCCATAGAGATTATATGCCAGTCCCTCTACAGTTGGCACACTGATAATTGGTTTCTGTAAGGCCAGTCCTAACCCTTTTGCCGTTGCAGAACCAATTCTAAGTCCGGTAAAGGAACCCGGTCCTCCTGCTATTGCAATGGCATCTATGGTCTGTATGTCTAACTCTATCATATCTGCCACCTCATCGAGCATTGGCAGAAGGGTCTGAGAATGTGTCTTTTTATAATTCATGGTAAATTCGCCTAACAGGTTGTCATCTTCCAGAACGGCAACACTTGCGACAAGTCCGGAGCTATCCAATGCTAAAATTTTCATGTCCGCACCTCCTAAACTGCTTCTATTGTAATCTTTCTGTAGTCAAATCCCTTTTCTAAGTCCTTTTCTATGGTAATCTGCGTATAATGCTCTGGCAGAATCTCTTCTATCAGATTCGCCCACTCTATCATAGTCAGACCTCCCCCATAGAAGTAGTCCTCGTAACCGATTTCTTCCATTTCTTCTATGTCACCGATTCGGTAAACATCAAAGTGATAAAAAGGTATTCGTCCTTCTTCGTAAACCTGTACAATGGTAAAGGTAGGACTGCTAATCGGTTCCTCAATCTTCAGTCCACGGGCAATTCCCTGAGTAAACACGGTCTTTCCCACTCCCAAATCTCCTATCAGGGTGTAGACTTCTCCCGGCTCTGCCTCCTGTCCCATTTTAACTCCTAATTTTTCTGTCTCTTCTGCTGAAAATGTCTCTACTACCATAGGCACCTACTTTAATTTCAAACGATATGATTCTAAATGTTCTCTCATCATTGTACAGACTCCCTCAAAGCTTGTCCCCATATCTCTTTTCGGAAAAACATAGGCATTGACTCTGGAACTGTACACGAGAACGCTACTCTTTGTCTCCACTACTTTATAAATCTTTTCCCACTCTAAGGTTGCTTCTTCTCCATTCTGAGAAATAGTTATCCCTTTTTCATCTATGGTAAAATGCTGTGTATTACGTAATGCTTCCGTGCGCTCAAGCTGAATTTTTGCATGTATCCAGAGATTGAGCGGAATATAACACACGATGACAATGCTCATCAAAATACAAATCACGCTGTACATAGGAGATAATTCTCCCCATGTATAGACTGCAATGCCAATCACAAATATCATCATTGCAATGGAAAAAAGACCCTGAAAACTATGATATGTGTGGTACATATTGAATCTGAACATATCTTCTTTTTTTAACGTTACATCAAATTCTTCTTTCATATCGGTCTCCTTTTAATGATTTATTTTCATAGTAAGTTGAATTCTCTGTTTTTTCAAATCCACAGACATTACCTCAACTTCTACAATATCCCCTACGCTTACTACCTCTAGTGGATGTTTGATATAGCGGTC
>JBJELL010000034.1:0-4485 GCA_051879115.1 Lachnospiraceae bacterium | reverse complement strand
GGGCGCTCTTGACATACCAGCTTGTTTTTGCTATTAAATAGACAACGGCTTAACCGCAGTAAACTGCTGTCAAGCTGCATCAATTATCATAGAAGATCTAAATTTACAGAAAAAAATTCACAGGCTCACCAAACATTTTGTCTCATATGTCAATACTTTTTGAAAAATTATTACAAAAAAGAGCAACGTGTGCATTTCTACATACTCTAGTGTCATATCTTATCTAAATGACATTTCTTTTTTTACACCCTCTTTTAAATCGCACATCTCTATTTCTTTGTGATATATCCCTGTGCTTTCAAAAGTTCTGCACAAAGCACTGCTCCACCAGCAGCTCCACGTACCGTATTGTGGGAAAGTCCTACAAACTTCCAATCATATACCGTATCTTCACGAAGACGTCCTACAGATACGCCCATTCCGTTTTCAAAATCTACATCTAAGGCAACCTGTGGTCTGTTATCTTCTTCTAAGTACTGGATAAACTGTTTTGGTGCACTTGGAAGTTCTAATTCCTGTGGTGCTCCTTTGAAGTTCACCAATTTTTCAATTAACTGCTCTTTGGTCGGTTGTTTTTTGAATTTTACAAATACTGCGGCTGTGTGTCCGTTTAATACCGGAACACGGATACACTGACAAGTGATTACCGGGCTTGTAGCCGGTTCAATAACACCGTCCTTGATTTCACCCCAGATACGGAGTGGCTCTTTTTCGGATTTTTCTTCTTCTCCTCCGATATAAGGAATGATGTTTCCTTCCATTTCCGGCCAGTCTTTGAAGGTTTTTCCTGCTCCGGAAATTGCCTGATAGGTAGTTGCTACCACTTCATATGGCTCAAATTCTTTCCATGCTGTTAAGACCGGAGCATAGGACTGAATAGAACAGTTTGGTTTTACTGCTACGAATCCTCTGGTAGTTCCAAGACGTTTTTTCTGGAAGTCAATCACTTTCATATGTTCCGGGTTGATTTCCGGCACTACCATTGGTACGTCCGGTGTCCATCTGTGGGCACTGTTATTGGATACAACCGGGGTCTCTGTCTTTGCATACGCTTCTTCAATCGCTTTAATCTCTTCTTTTGTCATATCTACCGCAGAAAATACGAAATCCACTTTAGAAGCAACTTCTTCTACTTCGTTGACATTCATAACTACGATATTTTTTACAGCTTCCGGCATTGGAGTGGTCATTTTCCATCTTCCGCCTACTGCTTCTTCATAGGTTTTGCCGGCACTTCTTGGACTTGCTGCTATGGTTGTCACCTCAAACCACGGATGATTTTCTAATAAAGAGATAAATCTCTGTCCTACCATACCGGTTCCGCCTAAAATACCTACTTTTAACTTTTCACTCATTTTCGTCTAATCTCCTCACATTTTTTCTTTTCTCTGTCCGTCTTCTACGCACATTTGTCTGTCTGTAAAATATCTTATTCTATTTTCGCAGAAAAAGCAATTCACATTTTGTTACAAAAAACGGCGCGAATCGCTTTTTTCTTATGCATATCTACCAATTATTTCTCTTCAAACCAGTCTTTGTCATGGTTTTTCGCTAAATACTCTTTCTCGATAGCAATAACCTGCTCCATGGCTTCTTTTCCCGGTGCTCCAATAGTAAGACGCTTATTAACACAGGTCTCCATGGAAATTGCATCATAGATATCTTCTTCAAATACCGGGCTGATTGCCTGCAGTTCTTCTAAGGTCATATCATCAATGGCAATGTTTTTCTCAATACAGAAAAGTACAATCTGACCTACGATACCGTGGGCGTCACGGAAAGGTACACCATGGTTTACCAGATAATCCGCTGCATCTGTAGCATTGGTAAATCCGTTCTTAGAGCTTTTCTCCATGATTTCTTTATTAAATTTCATCGTATCTAACATTCCTGTAAAGAGAGCAATACATCCTTTTGCAGTATCCATCGCATCAAAGGCAAGCTCCTTATCCTCCTGCATATCTTTATTATATGCAAGCGGAATTCCTTTCATGGTGGTAAGCAAGGACATCAATGCACCATAGACGCGTCCGGTCTTTCCTCTTACCAATTCTGCGATATCCGGATTTTTTTTCTGTGGCATAATACTACTTCCGGTGCTGTAGGCATCATCAATCTCCACAAACTGATATTCATTGGAATTCCAGATAATAATTTCTTCGCTGAAACGGCTTAAATGCATCATAATTGTAGAAAGAGCAGATAAGAACTCAATCAGATAATCTCTGTCTGATACACCGTCCATACTGTTTAACGTCGGTCCGTAGAATCCCATCAACTCTGCGGTATAATCTCTATCTAATGGATAGGTGGTTCCCGCTAATGCACCGGAACCCAATGGACAGTAATTCATGCGTTTGAAAATATCATAGAGTCTCTGGCGGTCTCTTTTGAACATTTCAAAGTAAGCTCCCATATGGTGTGCTAAGGTAATCGGCTGTGCCTTCTGTAAATGGGTAAAGCCCGGCATAATAGTCTCTGTATTTTCTTCCATAATTCTTAAAAGAACATTTAATAATTCTTCTAAAAGTTCATCTACATGCAACACTTCCAGTCTTGTATAAAGACGCATATCCAGTGCCACCTGGTCATTACGGCTTCTTCCGGTATGTAATTTCTTTCCCGTATCTCCTAAACGGTCAATCAGGGTTGCTTCCACAAAGCTGTGAATATCTTCGTATTCATTAGAAATCTCTAAAGTTCCATTCTCTACCTCTGTTTTGATTTCATCTAAGCATTTTACGATTGCCTGCATTTCTTCTTTTGTCAAAATGCCCTGTTTTCCAAGCATGGTTACATGGGCAATGCTGCCTTCAATGTCCTGCTTATAGAATTTCTGGTCAAATGTAATGGACGCATTGAAATTATAGACAAGCTGGTCTGTCTCTTTTGTAAAACGTCCTCCCCATAACTGTGCCATATTTCTTACCTCTTTCTTCTTTATATTATGTTAATTGTTTTCCATTTCTTTTTCTGACTGTTTTTGACGGATGCGTTCTCTCTCACGCATGGAAAATACACAGCCGCAGTAATCCTGTCTGTACATGCCATACTCTTTGGATAACTCTACGGAACGTTTATAACCGTTTCGCTTCTTAAAATCAGAAAATAAGTATTTTATGCCGTATTCTTCAGAAAGTCTTTTTCCAATTTCATTTAGTTTCCGGGCATTTTTTAAAGGGCTGATGGACAAGGTGGTGGTAAAATAGTCCATTCCTAAACGTTTTGCATATTCCGCTGTCTCCCTAAGTCGCAACTCATAGCAGGCAAAACAGCGCTCTTTGCCTTCCGGGAGTTCTTCCATCCCTTTTGCCATCCGGTAAAAGGCTTCTTTGTCAAAATTTCCTTCTATAAATTCAATCGGATGCAATGTAGGCAGACGTTTTATAAATTCTTTCTGCTCCTCTACCCGTTTGTAGTATTCTTCATCCGGATAAATATTCGGATTATAGTAAAAGACCGTAATCGCAAAATATTTTGAGAGATACTCTAACACATAGCTGCTACAAGGTGCACAACAACTGTGTAAAAACAGAGTCGGAACCTCTCCTGCCTTTTGCAGTTCTTCGATTGTCCTGTCCAATTCCTTCTGAAAATTCTGATTCATGTATACAACCCGCAATTCTTTCTAAAATGCTACTCTATTCTATCCTACTTTGTAAAAAAATGCAATTAGAAAGCAAGTTTTATACATTCTTAGTCCTCCCTTTCAAAATGCTGATAATCTTTCACGGTATTCCAGTCTCCTCCCCAGATAAAGCCATGCTCTTTGAACAGACGGCAGCACAGGTCTTCTTCTGTTATTTTATAGGAAAATTCTTTGCTTCTGTCCACATAGTCCATTCCATTTTCCGGTTCTACGGTTGTGACACCGTCTTTAGTACGGACACAGGGATTGTATCTGGGATTAATGTCAATGGCAAGTCCCTGACCATGTTTGGATAGACGATTCGTTCCGGCTATCAAACGATAGTTAAAAGCGGAACTGTTGTTATCGCTCATGGAGGCTTCATCATCTGCACCATATTCGTCTATCAGAATCATTTTTTCGATTGGATATTGGTTTTGATAGAGTTCTTCCATAATCTCTAAAATATCTTCTGCTATGGACTGGTTTACAATTAATTCGCCAATGTGTGTCCTGCCGTCAAAACCTGTATGGAGAATCCTCAAATATCTCAAGTCATCTGTCCTGATATATGGATTTTCCTGATAGGAAATATTATTAATTCTTGATATAATTTCTTCTGTTAGTTCTTGAATATAAAAACAATTTTCAATTTGGTTATCATTCATACCTGTGATATCCAAGATAGTTCCTGCCGAAAGAGTATCGATTTCGGCAAGGGTTGGAACGCTGGCTTCTTCTTTTTTCATTTCCTGTGGAGACTCCTTTTTTGATAAATTCTCAGTAGGATGTTCTTTTTGCTTTTGATATGTACATCCTACTGTTGTAACTACGAATATATTAATAATTAAAATTAG
>JBJELL010000033.1:0-4505 GCA_051879115.1 Lachnospiraceae bacterium | reverse complement strand
GGGTGGAGAGCTGTGCATAGTAACGAACATATCATCGCAGATAGCAAAGACATACCCCTAGAAATTTCTGCATGGTGGTAACGGAATACCACATATTATCCAAAAATCCATGATTTATTTCAGGAATAACCCATCTTCCGATAACCTATTTTATCAGAAGCAAACTGATTCAGCGACAGGCACATGTGGCTGGCTGTGGCTGAACTGTTATGAAATCAAAACTGTCAAGAAAAAATACTTGACACCTTTTCTGCTTTATGGTAACCTATCCTAGGTGATAAATGATGGAAGAAAAAGTAGAACAGGCATATCTCTATGATTTTTACGGAGAACTGCTGAACGAACATCAGAGAAGAATCTACGAGGATTTCATATTTGAAGACTTGTCCTTAGCTGAGATTGCCGCAGAAGAGGGAATCAGCAGACAGGGCGTACACGATATGGTCAAACGCTGTACGAAGACCTTGGAAGGCTATGAAGAAAAGCTCCATCTGGTGCAAAAATTCCAGACAGCGAAGCAGAAGGTAGAGAAAATCCATCATCTGACCCATAGATTTAAAGAGACAAAAAGCGAAGCAATGATAGAGGAAATCGAGCAGATTTCCAATGAGATATTAGAGGAGCTGTAAGATGGCATTTGACAGTTTATCAGAAAAACTGCAAAACGTATTTAAGGGATTGAGAAGCAAGGGACGCTTAACGGAAGACGATGTGAAGGCGGCATTAAAGGAAGTAAAACTTGCCCTCTTAGAAGCAGATGTTAACTTCAAGGTAGTTAAGAACTTTGTAAAAACTGTGCAGGAGCAGGCGATTGGAAGCGATGTGCTGAATGGTCTGAATCCGGGACAAACGGTAATTAAAATCGTAAATGATGAGATGGTCAATCTCATGGGTTCTGAGACTACAGAGATTGCTCTGCGTCCGGGAAAAGAGATTACCGTCATTATGATGACAGGTCTTCAGGGAGCAGGTAAGACTACAACCACAGCAAAACTTGCAGGAAAATTCAAGCAAAAAGGCAAGAAACCATTGTTGGTAGCCTGTGACGTATATCGTCCGGCGGCAATCGAACAGTTGAAAATTAACGGTGAGAAGCAGGGCGTAGAAGTCTTTGCAATGGGCGATAAGAATAGTCCGGTAGATATCGCAAAGGCAGCCATTGAGCATGCAGCGAAAAATGAAAACACAGTGGTCATCTTAGATACAGCCGGAAGACTTCATATTGATGAAGACATGATGCAGGAACTTGCATCCATCAAAGAGCAGGTCGATGTGGCACAGACAATTTTAGTAGTGGATGCCATGACCGGACAGGATGCAGTCAACGTGGCAGGAACCTTCGATGAGAAGATTGGCATAGATGGTGTTATCCTTACAAAATTAGATGGTGATACCAGAGGCGGTGCAGCACTTTCCATTCGTGCGGTAACCGGAAAACCGATTTTATATGTAGGTATGGGAGAAAAGCTCTCTGATTTAGAGCAGTTTTACCCTGATAGAATGGCAAGCAGAATCCTTGGCATGGGGGATGTCCTCACTCTGATTGAGAAGGCTCAGGAAGAGATTGACGAAGACAAAGCCCGTGAGATGGAGAAAAAGATAAAGAAAGCAGAATTTGGTTTTGATGATTATTTAGAGTCTATGAACCAGATGAAGAAAATGGGTGGTCTATCCAGTATCTTAAGCATGATGCCGGGAGTCAGCGGAAGCCAGATTTCCGAATTAGAAAATGCGATGGATGAGAAGAAAATGGCGAGAATTGAAGGCATTATCTATTCTATGACACCGAAGGAAAGGGCTAACCCAAGTATCTTGAATCCAAGCCGGAAACGCAGAATTGCAGCCGGTGCAGGGGTAGATATCAGCGAAGTAAACCGTTTGGTAAAGCAGTTTGAGCAGTCTAGAAAGCTTATGAAGCAGATGCCGGGCATGATGGGCGGCGGTAAATTCGGTAAAAGAGGAAAATTCAAGTTTCCTTTTTAACATAAACAATGATAACCTATGAGGAGGTGAAAAGAATGGCAGTAAAAATCAGATTAAGAAGAATGGGACAGAAGAAAGCTCCTTTCTATAGAATCGTCGTTGCAGATTCCAGATCTCCAAGAGATGGAAGATTCATCGAAGAAATCGGAACTTACGATCCAACCAAGGATCCAAGTGAGTACCATGTTAACGAAGAGTTAGCAAAGAAATGGTTAGCAAATGGTGCAAAACCAACAGATACAGTAAACAGAATTTTCAAAGCAGCTGGAATTGAAAAATAATTGGTGAGGTGGATGTGATGAAAGAATTAGTAGAAGTAATTGCAAAATCACTCGTTGATTATCCGGATGAAGTTCAGGTTGTAGAGACCGAGAACGAAAAAGCTATCATTCTGGAACTGAAGGTAGCCCAGTCTGATATGGGCAAGGTCATTGGCAAACAGGGTCGTATTGCAAAAGCAATCCGTACCGTTGTCAAGGCAGCTGCATCCAAAGAAGATCGAAAAGTTATTGTAGAGATTATGCAGTAAAAAAGAAAGGGATTCCTAAAAATATAGTTTTTAGGAATCCCTATTTTTTGCGTTGAAAATGCCAATTTGCAATGCTAGAATAAAAATATACAAAATAGGAACTTAAAATGAGTAATTTTGGTTAGAGAAGAAATAAACAGGAGGGCATATGTACAAAAGAATCTTAGCGGCAATCTTGGCGGCAGCACTATCCTTTGGAACCCTTAGTGATGCCGGCACGGTTTATGCAAAAAACACATCTATCACAGACACACAGCAGGCAGAGTCGCTTGCAAAAATGGAGGACAATCTTTCCTTAAACGCCACCAATTCCTTTGGAAATCTGCTGGTGAATGCCATAGATGGTGAGGCTAAGGAACAGGAAGAAAACGAAGGGAACAATATTTTTTCCATAGAAATGAGCGGAACACAGGCTACCGTATCCTTTGAGACGGTAGAAGAGGACGCTTCCCTGATTGTGGGAATCTATGATGAGGCGGGAATTGCCATGCTGGCATCCGGGAGTCTGGAAGTGACAAGGGAAGACACTTCTGCCGTTGTAGAGATTGAGACGGAGGATATGCCACAGTATTTTTATATCAAGGGTTTTCTGGTGGAACCGGACACCTTAAGACCCCTCTGTACCATGTATGAATCTCCGAATTATACGCAGGAAATGCAGGAATTCTTAAGTAAGACCACGGAGGATTTCGATGAGGAAAAGGTGCTGAACCTGGATGAGGATACAAGCAATAACTTTGCCGTATATGGTGAAGATACCCATATCATCAAACAGAGCGAAAGCACCAATGAGGTAATCTCGGCGGATGACGAGAACCAGGTCTATGTGATTGAAAATGCAGATGAGAGTATCACATCCCTACAGCAGGGAGATATCTTCTCCTATGAGTATGAGGATGGAACGGTATTGCTAGTTAAGGTGGGAAGCATTACCTTAGATGGAATCACAGCCACCATCACCGGGGCGGATACATCCATGGAAGAGGTCTTTGCCTATGTGAAAATCGATGCAGAAGCGTCAACGGAAGATGCCCAGGTAGATGCATCTTCCTTAGAAGAGGGCGTTATCTATGAGGGTATGACAGAGGATACGGGCGAAGTTCCGGCGTTGGGAGCGTCTGAAGGGGAAGCTACATATGAAAAGTCCCTCTCTTTTAAGTTCATAGATAAGAAATTGGGTTCTGAAAATAATAATGTAACTCTTTCCGGAGGTTTGGAATTAAAACTTGCGAATACAGTAAAATTCTATATTTCCACGTCCTATCAATATCTGGAATTGAAGATAGGATATTCTGCAAAGGTCAACATATCCGTATCAGGACAGGGGAATGGTGAGATACCGCTGGCATTTATCGGAATCAGTCCGGTTCCCGGGGTGTATATTGAGTTTACCCCGTCTTTTGTGGCACAGGTAAATGCAAAGGTGAATGCCATCGGGCAATTGTCAGGAGTGGTAGGATATTCCGTATCCAACGATGAGGGAATCAAAAGTCTTACTTCGATGCCAACCTTCAAAAGCGAATTAAAGGGAGAACTGACTTTATATGTCGGTCTGTCCTTAGAACCCAAAATCAAGATTATCAGCGATAAGATTGCAAAAGCCAGCATGAAGGCAACGGCAGGAGCAGAAGTAAAGGGTACAATGCTGCTCTATGAACCGGCTTCCTCTTCCAAAAAGCATGATTGTAAGCAGTGCATTGACGGCGATATCAGGGGAAAATGTGAGCTGGAATTTGGAGCAACCCTGCTGAACTGGGACAAATTGGACTTCAAATATACAAAAAATTTTTCCGTGAAAATATTTGACTTCTATTATTCCTTTGACTATAACCAATTTGCATTCACGGAATGTCCGCACCTATCCTACCGGGTGGACGTCACGGTGGTGGACAGTGCCGGAAATCCGGTGGAGGGCGCGAAAATCAACGGTCAGTATGGGACGGATAAAAATGGCTCTGCGTCCCTCTGGCTGAATATTGGAAGCCATGCCCTG